>JAGYJO010000112.1 GCA_018402095.1 bacterium | reverse complement strand
ACGAAGAAATATCCGCGTCCGGCGCGTTTTCGTATTTCAAAAACATCCGCCAATATTCCAATCGCAGCCTAACATTTGACGCATCAACTGCAGAGGAATTCAAAAAAAGAAAACAACCGTACAAGCTATTCAAAGAAAGAGAAAAAAGGTGGGAGTCCCTCGCTCCCACCTTTGGGTTAAAACCGTACTTGAGACCGCAGAACCATCATGAGATCTGTTGATTCTGTGCCATTCTGATTTTGGCGATACACCTGATCCAAGCCCGCTGTCCATTGGGTATGGCTATTCCAAATCCAATTCACACTCGCGCCAACCTGCATCAATTTAGACGCTTGTGCAGTGGTAGCATAGGACGCAAAAACGGCATCATCGATATTGAGCTCACCGACACGCACACCAAACTGCAAAGCCCCAACGCCATCCTCTACGCCAAAATCTTTCGACGGTACCAGATGTCCATACGTGGCTGTTTCTCCTGTGGCCACGTACTGCAACGCAAGCTGCCAGGCCGTGTGCCCAACCTGAGACTTAGTGGTGCCATTAGAAATCTCTTGTGATGACAGCGCATACTCCCCAAACAACGCCACGGGCCCATCGACCAAAAACATCTGCGGCACCATACGGTATCCCAAACCATCCGCATACACGCCCGTACCGTAAGAAAACAATTTACCCAAGCCTTTGTAGCTATATGACCCCAGCCCAGACGATGTGCTATTGCCAAAACTGGATCCCACACTCGAACCAAGCCCAAACCCAAAAGAACGCAACTTTGTACGTGTCTGCCAAAAAAAGATACGGCCTTCTAAAGACCGGGATAGATCCGAATCCGAATCAAGACTCCCAGAATCTGGGGCGCCAGCAAAAATACCCAGATTCAATTCCAGATCCGATGTTCGGCTAATCCATTGAATACCCGTATCACGGTTGGATACCAAATACGTCGAAAACCCATATTCCGGTAAAAGTAAATTTGTGGGTGACTGCAGCAGTTCAAATCCAATCGGCGACTTTGTTTTGCCGATTTGAATCCGTTGTGTGTCCGTCAAAGACAGGTCCACATACGCGTCTAATAAGGACGGTGTCCCCGAAGCATAATCAGCATGGATACGATACGCAATTTTGGGTGCTACTTTTCCGCGAAAATCGGTCAGCACACGGCGTATCCCAAAGTCTTTTTCGGTATACCCGGCCACACCCGAATCATACTGAAAAAAACCTTTCATCGTGATAGGAACTCTGTACCCTGGCTGACACCGTCGCGGCCATACCCAATGACAATAAACAGCTAAATAGCCACCAAATACGTGAGATGTACACCCTTAAATTGCCTCTCCATCCTCGCGTCTTATGGCGTTCTGATCAGCATACTTATCTGGGCACAAAATAATTTGAAAGTGGCTCTGCAAGAAAACAACACCGGGTATATGTAACCTCTCCTATCAGGAGAGGGGACTGAAAGGGCGACAGCCCTTTCAAATGTAATGCCCCCAGTTAAATCAAGCCAAAATAAGAGGAGGTTTTTTGTAGAAAGAGCTCCTTTCCTCATGACTCTGTTTTTGATGTAAACACTCAAAAATTGAGCAGGGGTAAGTGTGATTAAGTGACTGGGTGTGAAATCGGCATTGTAGGCAAGGATTCAAGAGTGGAAGTCTTTCTGAATTCAAAAAGGATTGTTCCAGTCATTGATCCAAACCAAATCTTCCTTGAGGGTACGAAAAAATGTTCTGTGTCAAAGGCTTTGGGATTGTTCCAAGAGGTAAAGATTTGTTTGATTTTGAGCTGAGAACAGACCTTCATAAAGGACTCCGGAAGTGGGGCTGGCAGCCATTGTCAGAGATAAGTTTTGGCTTTCCCTTGTGGTCCAGGGGAATACCTTGCGGAAAACGGGCATTTACAGCCATGTTCAAAGCCTCTAACTAACCAGCCTTTGGTTTTGGGGAGGAGGGTGGTAATCTTTCTAATTTCTGGAGATACCAATCAATACCAATGTGAACGGTGTCATCCCTAACCCTGAATTTCCTTGAGTTTACTGCTATCTGTCTCTCAGTATTGATTGGGGACTTTTAGAGGCTTGGGTCTGCTGGTGGTTCGTTTCTTGCACGCAGAGCCATGTTTTGACCAGCAAGGCATTTATGAGATGCGACAAATCGTATTTTTACCAATAACAAGGCGCTTTTTATTTCCTTGGATAGCGCCAAATACGCCCAAACACGACGATAACCCCACAGCGGATGATCGGCTTTGATTGCTTAAATTCTTACTGGGAAGGACCGCATCTTTCAACACGTGAGCGTGATCTCGCTCTGTCTTTACAAGAGTTTCTTCAGTTTCTTTTTAGTTCAACAGTGAGCCCCAATCGCCTGGGTTAAGCTTGTCTATTCTCTGCGCATACGCTCTTTTCCTTGTCAGGACTAGCACAAATACATTGGTTTGGCACCGTTTAAAGAAGGTCCTGCCATTTGTAATATTGCCCTGGCTGATTTCTTGTACCTAGTGCATAGTTTCCGCCACAGAGGCCCCACTTTTGAAGCCTCTACCACAATTCTTGTACTTTTGTTGGTTCGTCCTACTGCTGCTTTTTCATAAGAAAGTCTCCTGTTTGCTCTGTTCCTGGGGCACCCCAGAAACAGGGGGATTTAGATCTGAGACTCCTCTAGTTTGAAGGAATTTCTCTTAACTGGGGGCGGGTATACCAGCGACAGCCCTTCTGTATCCTTTTTCCCCAGCCCGGAGGCGAGCAGTGGCTGTGTTTCTTTTCGGGTTTTGGCCCTGCCCACCCTGCCTCCAGGGGAAATGATTGCCATCGGGTCTGTTTGATTATGTCTTGACTACTTACAAATCAGGAGTAAAGATATGACCGTGATAAGTCAGACAGATGTAATCACTCCCTAGCTGGAGGGGTGTGAAAAGGAAGCCCCGGTGGTCACCACATTTCGCTCAGCTTTGCTGAGCGAAATATAGATTTTCAAAAGGGCTGACGCCCCTTTGAATTCCCAAGCTAAGTTCCCCTGGCGTAGGAAGTGGTTACAGACAGATCTTGCAGGGCTGGTCAGTAGTTTAGAATTTCAGCATGTATTATGGCCAAAAATGAAGTGAAATTTTTTTTGTTTTTTTTCGATAAACCATAAGTTTGGAATGGATAATGAATTAACAATCACTAAGGAGCATGTTTTATGCGTGAGCTTGCCCCCTAACGGTGGACCAAAGTTCTAAAAAAAAGAGATATAAAATCCGTCGTCGTCGTGGCTGTGGAACTGTGGGAAACTTGCTCTGAAGTTTTCCATATTTCCATAGCCTGTTCTATCTGATGATCAGCTCCTTTGCAAGTTTGTTTTTGGGATAATAAATAGATTCTGGGGTCTTGTAGCCCAAAGCCTGATGGGGACGTTGGGTGTTGTAATGATGAAAATAACGGGTCACGCCAGCGTAAAGTTCGTTCACACTGGTATATTGCTGGAGAAAGATGTCTTCATATTTGACCGAACGCCAAAGCCTCTCAATACGAACATTGTCTATACAACGGCCTTTGCCATCCATTGAGATTTGAATATCGTTCTTTTTGAGCACATTCACAAAATCCTCGGATGTAAATTGGGACCCTTGATCCGTGTTGAAAATCTCAGGCTTTTGGTAAGCCAGGGCCGACTGAAGCGCATCCACGCAAAACCATCGGTCCATCGTGTTGCTCAATTCCCAGCTCAGCACATACCGACTATGCCAATCCATGACCGCCACCAAATACATAAATCCGCCGCCTTTTACGCGAATGTAGGTGATGTCTGCGCACCATACCTGATTGGGTCTGGTGATCTCGATGTCCTTGAGAAGGTAGGGGTATACCGCATGTTGCGCGTTGGGAATGCTTGTATTGGGCTTTGCATAGATCGCAGAAATGCCCAAATTCTTCATGATTGTGTACACCCGTTTTGGATTTACAGGATGTCCCATTTGCCGCAAATGGGCGGTTAATTTGGGGCGTCCATAGTACGGACACTCTGTGTATTTCGCCAACACAATCTGTTTGTATGTTTCGTTCATATCACACGCCTTTCGAGGTGGTTTGTAATATCCTGAACGTGAGATCCCTAGGAGCTCACATTGCTGCCTCACGCTCAATTCTGGATGGTTCTTATCCACTTTTGATTGTCTTTCTACGATGCTGTGCCCGGGTACACAGCTTGTTTTAAAAAATCGTTTTCTACCTGCAGCTTCCCTATTTGCCGATACAGATTATCGACCTTCTTCTCATCGCTCACCGACTTGTCTTTCCCGCTGCTAAATCCAGATCGTATCGTCTCCATCGCCTGCTTCTTCCACTGGTTTACCTGTGTCGGATGCACCTGGTATTCGCTGGCTATTTGCGCCACCGTTTTTTGACTTCTCATCGCTTCTAACGCCACTCGCGCCTTTATATCCGCGCTATATGTTTTGTGTTTCTTTCCCATTCTTGTGTCCTCCGTAGTCTATCTATTCTACTGGTCCACTTTTTGGGGGCAAGCTCAGTTATCAACCGCGGCCATTTCCAGTTTCTCATAGAGATGGGTACCGGCTTCGATCAGGCCATGCATCATAGCCCATGACTTCCCAAATCCCTGCACCTCCGCGATAAAAGGACTTGTTCGGGATTCGAAAGGACAGAAAAGAAGCCCATCAATATCTTCATGTTGAATTTTCAAAGAAAAAGGAACATGTCCCACGGGGATTTGCGAAACAGCCATTTTTTTATTAAAAAACATACCGCGAGTTTACCAAAAGTGGCATTGGGTGTCAGTGGGAATATATGCCAATGGGCAAATAAAAAAAGGGGGGCTACAAAGCGTGGCGTTGGTTTCGACTCCGCTCAACCAACAGGGCTTTTGACGAGGCTACAAACAACGCCCT
>JAGYJO010000111.1 GCA_018402095.1 bacterium | reverse complement strand
CGAGCGCGACCATCACAAGCGGCTGTTGAGGATCTTTTTTAAATGCACATTCGAAAGAAACTTCCGCATCCTCAAGACGATGAGAAAATCGAAATGTTGTCCCTTGCAAATAATAGGTATCCCAGGTCCATTCAGACTCCGGGATTTCCGACAATAGTCCCAGAACAGCCTCGTATTTTTTTGCATCAAAAAGAGCTATTATTTGAGAAAATCGTTCGTTGATTTCCATAGTTAGGCGGCAAGTCCTCCCACAAAACTTTTCACATTACTCCACACAGAGGCATTTTTATCCAGATGAATACTGATTGTTTGTCCTGTGAATTTATTATTCACATCTTCATGTCCGAGAGACAAGATAGTCGACTTCAGATCATCTGTTAATGGCTGATGAATATCCATCTTGGGATCAAGTAATTTCACAGACTTTAATCCTACCAAAAGCGCTTTGTCTTTCACATCCAAAGCCTCTCCATTTTTGATTTTATTTTGCAAAGACGCAATGTTTTTTTCCAATCGTTGCTCTATAGGTTTTTCCACCCCTTTGGGCTGCTGCATGCCGCGACAAATACGAAGCGCGCCTTTGGCCGCGTACCCCACAACATAGAGCCCCACCACTACAGGCAGCGCAATACCCCCCGTACATGCCCCCAAAAGTGTAGTGGCACCCAATACAGTATCTATAGCCCCTGACATAGCCTTATCCTTGGCTTTGGTTCTATTACTGTCTTCACAAAACTTCAAATCGTCCATAAGCTGAGAAATTTCTTTTTGATCTGACTCCGATGCCCCAGCTTTCAGATCCGCTAATGCCCCTTTTGTCTCTGCTGAACCCAAGGCTTCCGCTCTATTAAAACAACTCGCCGCCTTGTTAAGCTCTCGTAATCCTAAGGCGATACTGACGCCCCCAACCGCACCCATCAGCCCCTGTGCGGCCACCTTTAGGGCAGGAACCGCAAAATCAACAGAAACGCCAAGTTTCTCTAAAGACACGCCTTGTCCAGCCATGGCCAAACCATAGCCAACCCACCCCCCAACAGCCGCCGCATTATCTGTCAATTTATTTTGAGTTGTGACAGCCATGCCTATCGCACCCTGCCGTGAAGATGCCGCCAACGAGTTCATCTCTGTTTTGGCCTTCGAAAATTTGTTTTTTATGGTCTCCAAAAAACTCATGGTTTCTTTTTGTTTTGCAGCAGGCAACGGCTGTTGTGTGGTAGATGCCCCTATCTGAGTAGTCCCCATACCCGCATCTTTATTTGCCACATTTAGGTCTTGGGAGACGTTTCTTTGTGGTTCAGCCTGTTTTGTCACAGGTGTTTTATTTGAGGATAAAGCCGTGTTCCTTGTATTAATAGACATACCCAACACCTTTCAGATTTACAGTGATAGACAATTACGACGTGCTATCAAGACTTTCCTTTTTTTCTGAATAAAATGTCACAAGACCTTTGTTGTACGCCGAGAACAAAATAGTCAGCTGTTTCACAAAAAGATCTATATCGATATCTGGTATATCCTGACCATTTTTAGTTATTTTTTCTTCCTCAAACATATAGAGATAGTGCCCCTCCGCAAACGGCTTCACCACAAAAAAGTCGAGACGGTCTTCTCTCAAAACTAACCGCCTATATGCCCCATCTTTTTCCTCGGTCAACAGTGTAATGGAGGCCATATCCTCACCCAGTAAATGGCGAATCTGAGCTAGAATAGTCCCACTTTGTGTGGGGGGCTCTACAGGAGGTGCTACCCCCATCTGATAAGGCCCTTTGTTGAGATCCAAAAATACAGGCGTTGTTTTAATCATGACTGGGGCATTCCCTATTTACAGAAAAAAAAAACATCCTTTCCAGCAATCTGTACGTGATCGGAGGGGGATCGAAAGGGCTTTGCCCTTTCATTCTTTCCCAAAAATCAAAAGGCCCGTCGCGTTGCGACGGGCCTTTTTTTTTTACTCTTTCACCAAATCCCGATACCGAATACGCTTCGGCGCCGCATTCCCCAAACGACGGACACGGTCGGCCTCATAGTCCGAAAAGCTACCTTCCATAAAGACCACTTTTGAATCACTTTCAAAGGCCAAAATATGCGTCGCCACCCGATCCAAAAACCATCTGTCGTGAGAAATAATAACGGCACAGCCCGCAAAGCCCTCTAGACCTTCTTCCAAAGAACGCAACGTGTTCACATCAATATCGTTGGTCGGTTCATCCAAAAGCAATAGGTTCGCGTTGGCTTTAAGTGCCATCGCGAGGTGAAGACGGTTACGTTCCCCACCCGACAATACCCCGCACTTTCTTTCTTGGTCCGCACCTGTGAAATTGAATCGACCGGCATAGGCACGGGCATTCACACTACGGTTATCCAACATGATAAAGTCCGCATCATCAGACAATACCTGGTAGACCGTTTTGTCAGGATCCGATGGCTGCATGGCTCTGATCCACATTAGCCTATCTGCACCGCTTCTCCGATAACCAATTCGCGCCGTCATCAGGTTTCTTCACCCATAATGAGACAGAAACAGGTCACGTTTACCCCACGCCATTCGGACCAATCCACCAACGATACCGCGTGTGAGGTAAAGTTCAGGTCATCAAAAGCGTTTATCTAAATGATTTCCGAAGGTTTTTCGCTTCGATGACGATATTGCCCAATCTCGGACCATTGGGAATGTAGAGCTCAAAACCGATTCCGCTGTTTTGCCATCTTGCTCAGAGGTTTATAACCTTGAATCTGGGCTTTGCTTTTGGCCTGTCTGGCTTTGGGCGTCATCACGCACCCAGTCGAGCTCACGCTCCAAAGTTTACGGCGTTTGGAGTCTGTCTTTTCTTCACTGGCCAGGCGTTTTGATTTTTGGTCCAACCACGAGGCATAGTTGCCTTTCCAAGGAATCCCTTCGCCTCTGTCCAATTCGAGAATCCAGCCTGCCACATTGTCCAAAAAGTAACGGTCATGGGTGATCGCAATGACGGTACCTTGGTATTTTTTCAAATGCTCTTCCAGCCATTGGATAGACTCTGCATCCAAATGGTTGGTTGGCTCATCAAGGAGCAAAATATCCGGTTTTTGCAGTAGCAAACGACAAAGGGCCACCCGACGTTTTTCACCCCCAGAAAGGGTCTCTATTTTGGCATCTGCATCCGGACAGCGCAGCGCATCCATGGCCCGCTCTAGCATGGTGTCCAGGTCCCAGGCATTGTGCTTGTCCAAAAGCTCGATCAAGTCACCCTGTTTTTCGATGAGTTCTGTCATCTCGTCATCGGAAATCGGCTCTCCCAATTTGGCGCTAATATCTTCATAGTCTTGTAGCATTTTGAGCGTCGCAGCCACGGCCTCTCCGACAACTTCTTTGACTGTTTTATTGGGATCTAGCTCGGGCTCCTGTGGCAGATAGCCAACGGTATAGCCGGGCTGGATGACCACTTCGCCTTGATCCGGTTCGACCAAGCCGGCGATGACTTTCAAAACGGTTGATTTACCAGAGCCATTGAGACCGATAATCCCAATTTTTGCCCCATAATAAAAAGACAGGTAAATATTTTTGAGCACCTGTTTTTGAGGGGGATAGGTCTTACTCACGTTGATCATAGAAAAGATAATTTGTTTGTCGTTGCTCATAGGAACCTCACTTTTCGAAAGAATGTTTGATTAAGAAAGACAAAAAAACAGGATATCAGAAGCGCAGCATAAAGGCATTCCCAAACAGTACATACACGTAATCGGTACGTGGCGGGAGGGGGATCCAAAGAGCTCAGCCCTTTGAGATCCCTATCTTTCGCTCAGCGAAGCTGAGCGAAAGAATGTTTTTTTAGGGGGCTGGCGCCCCCACCCCCCATAGCGTACCCATTACACACACGATGAAAGATAGCCTCAGATAAAAATACTGAAATTTAAAAATCAAAACAGACGATAACAGAAACAGTGATCCCGCAGACAAAGGAGCTTCATCATGAACGGCATTCTGTCTCAGTCTATTTCCAGAATCTCAAAAAGGATCTTTGACCCGATAGTCACACAGCTGGTCAAACCCTCTCGCTACGCACCACCAACATGCTATCCCATAGAGACAGCACACACATGCACAACGTGGAAGAGTTCCCAAAACCCGCCACACCTCCGCCCTACCTCAACCGGTTATCTCGTCATCAAGGACATGACACCAAGACCAGAATACGGACCAGACCATCACCCCCCCTTCCCCATCATGCTCATGCGAAATATCCACACCAACATGGAAGCGCCTTACATGATATTGGGCTACACAGGGAAGGACAAATCTGCCAGCGATGACATTATCAAAAACGGATTCAGCTATCGTGTGTTCACAACAGAACTCTACAACCACGCAAGTCAATACGTGGACAACGGAAAGGTCTTGTCCCTAGGTATACCTCTCGACAAATTTATCCAAATTGCAAACAGCTATGACAATACGACACACACGGTAAATGACATGCTCGCATCACCAGAATCCTGCAAGAAGATTCAAGGCTTCGAGCTCCGCAGAGGCAATGTCGTAGGATTTGAAAACGATGATCCCTCTGAAGGATTCAGAGAAAACGCCTCTTGGTACAGACCGCTACGACATTTGATTACCGTTTCGTCTATAGTATTGGACATCAAAGACCCGGAACAGCTACAAGGCAACAGCCTAGATGCCGCCATTCTTAGAGATCTGGATATCAGCGGACAATATAACAGAGACAAAAGTTGGACCGCCCAACTTTTCCCCAAATATATACAAGATAAGCTAGAACGCAGGCAAAATTTCGATTTCGAAGACTAGATCTGCCACTCCCAGGAGGGGCTTTTTTTGCTTGAGGGCTCACACCTTCGGTGTTCACCCTCAAACCCTGGAGCTCGAGGATGAGCTGCGCAGCAGCGAATCCTCGCAAAGTATAAG
>JAGYJO010000110.1 GCA_018402095.1 bacterium | reverse complement strand
AAAATGCTAATACTCCATAATTACGACGATTTTCTTCAATAAGTTTCTTTTCTTTCGAAGATAGCTGCGTTGGGGTCTTCACTTTCACACGCACCAACTGGTCACCAGATCCGCCACCACGTAAACGGGGAATACCCTTCCCGCGTAGCTTAAAGACAGTGCCAGACTGTGTCCCTTCAGGAACTTTCAACATCGCCTTGCCATGCAATGTCAAAACCTCTACTTCGGTACCTAAAATAGCTTTGGCAAAAGGAACTTGAATTTCCAGGTGTACATTGTCTCCATCACGACTAAAGTATTGATGCTCTTTCACCGTAATAAAAACATACAAATCACCAGGCTCACTTCCTGGCTCTCCGTAGTTACCTTCTCCAGAAACACGCAATTTGGTACCACGGTCTACACCAGCAGGAATATCCACAGTCAACGTTTTTCGTTTCTTTTCAGACCCGCTACCACGACACGTCGTACAAGGATTTGTGACAATCTCTCCAGTCCCATGACAATGACCACAAGGAACCACTTGAGAAAAAGCGCCCAAAAGCGTTCTTTGTACGGTCTTGACCTGACCCGCACCATGACAATGTGAGCATGTAGACTTAGACGTCCCCGGCTTACGCCCGTCACCATGACAAGTACCACAAGATTCCAAATGAAAAATATTAATTTCCTTGTTTGTACCGGAGGCTACCTCCTCCAATGTCATTTCAAGGTCATAACGAAGATCCTCGCCGCGACGTGGGCCACGACGGGAGGAACTTCTCCCGCCGCCGCCAAAAAAGGCATCAAAAATGTCTTCAAAGCCAGAGCCAAAGCCATCAAACCCTTGGCCACCGCCGCCACCTGGCGAGTCATCTGTCACCCCAAACTGGTCGTACTGAGCACGTCGTTGGGGATCCGAAAGAATCGTATACGCCTTCTGCACTTCCTTGAAACGGGCCTCAGCACCTGCATCCTTGTTTACATCAGGATGATACTGACGCGCCAAGCGACGATAAGATTTCTTAATCTCTGCTTCAGTCGCATTTCGACTCAATTCCAAAATGGCGTATAAATCCTCAGCCATAACAGTTCCTTAGGCGTTGCCTTTTTTCTCATCCACTTCCGTGAACTCTGCATCTACCACATCATCGGCTTGGGCTGTTTCCGTTTGTTGCGCACCTTCGGCACCTTCAGCTGCACCGGCTTCTTCCGTTTCTTTATAAAGCTCTGCAGACACTTCATAAATGGTTTTTTGTGCCGTTTCAATAACCGCATCCATCGCCGCTTTGTCTTCGCTACCCAAAATAGCTTTCAACTCTGAAACCGCAGATGTCAATTTTTCTTTTGCCTCATCAGACAGCTTTTCAGCACTTTCACTCAACGTTTTTTCCGCAGAATACACCAAACCATCCGCTTTATGACGGGTATCAATCAACTCACGCTTTTGTTTGTCTTCATCGGCATGTGCTTCTGCATCTTGCTTCATCCGCTCAATATCAGCATCAGACAAACCAGAGGAAGCTGTAATCGTAATCTTTTGACTCTTACCAGTTCCTTTATCCAACGCTTTGACATGCAAAATCCCGTTAGCATCCAAATCAAAAGTAACCTCTACCTGAGGAACGCCACGTGGCGCAGAAGGAATGCCCTCCAAAACAAAGCGACCCAAAGACCGGTTATTGGCCACCATTTCACGCTCACCTTGCAAAACGTGAATTTCAACACTGGTTTGCCCATCTGCTGCAGTAGAAAACACTTGGCTTTTCGATGTTGGGATAGTTGTATTTTTCTCAATTACTTTTGTAAAAACACCGCCCATGGTCTCGATACCCAAAGACAATGGCGTCACATCCAACAAGACCACGTCTTTCACATCACCAGATAAAACAGCGCCTTGAATAGCGGCACCAATAGCAACGACCTCATCAGGGTTAACCCCTTTGTGTGGTTCTTTACCAAAAAAGTCTTTAACCGCTTTTTGAATCGCAGGAATACGTGTCGTTCCACCCACCAAGATAACTTCATGAATATCACTTAAAGACAAACCAGAATCTTTCAACGCTTTTTTACAAGGCTCTAGAGATTGCTTAACAAGCTTTTCGATCATCTGCTCAAATTTGCTACGCGTTAGCTGAACATTCAAATGCTTTGGCCCACTGGCGTCCGCGGTAATAAACGGTAAATTAATGTCTGTGCTTGTCGTAGAAGACAATTCGATTTTCGCTTTTTCAGCAGCTTCTTTCAGACGTTGCAATGCCATTTGATCTTTGCTCAAATCAACGCCTTGCTCTTTTTTGAATTCAGCAACCAACCAATCGATGATCAAATCATCAATATCATCACCACCCAATTGGGTGTCCCCATTGGTAGACTTAACTTCAAAAATGCCATCACCAATCTCTAGGATAGATACGTCAAATGTACCCCCACCAAAGTCATACACAGCGATATTTTGGTCACTTTTTTTATCCAAGCCATAGGCCAAAGCCGCCGCTGTTGGTTCATTGATAATCCGCAAAACTTCTAAGCCAGCGATTTCACCCGCATCCTTAGTCGCTTTACGTTGGCTATCGTTAAAATAAGCAGGCACAGTGATAACAGCTTGCTTAACTTCCTCACCCAAATAAGCTTCTACATCTTTTTTAATTTTCTGCAGAACCATCGCTGAAATCTCAGGGGGTGTATATTCTTTATCGGGACCGTGTATAACAACTACACCATCTTTACGCTCAGAAACTTTGTAGGGAAGATTCTTCTTCAGCTCCGCCAAACGACGCCCAATCAAACTTTTTACAGAAAAATGTATTTTGAGGATTTGTAACCGATTGACGTTTTGCAGGCTGACCCACCAAACGCTCACCATCTTTTGCAAAAGCAACAATAGAAGGCGTCGTACGCGCACCCTCTGCGTTAGCAATAACAACAGAATCGCCAGCTTCCATAACCGCTACACAAGAGTTTGTTGTTCCAAGGTCAATACCAATAATCTTTGCCATTTATATTTCTCCTATTTCTCAGATTCAGATTCTGCCACAGCAGACGATACGCTCACCATCGATGGACGAATAACTTTTTCATGCAAGGTGTATCCCGTTTGCACAACTTTCACCACTGTATTGGGATCCACATCAGAACGTGGTTCCTGCATCACCGCTTGGTGCATATGTGGATCAAAAACAGCATCCAAAGCCACTATACTTTTCACACCCATTTTTTCCAAAACAGAATGAAACTGCTTCTTAATCAAACCCAATCCTTCGACCAATTCCTTAACAGTGTCATGTGCAGTGTCCGGAATATGGTCACAAGCTCTTTCAACATTGTCCAAGATCGGAAGTATGTCTAAGACCGTTGATTCAGACGCAAATTTACGAAGTTGCCTCACTTCTTGTTCTTTACGCCGTTTAAAATTCTCGAGCTCAGCCAAGCCACGAATACGCTTATCACGCTCTTCAGCAACCAGCGTTTCTTGCGCTAAAAGCTCTTCTTTGAGCTTGGTCTGACTTGCTGTCAAACGCTCAATTTGAGCCTGAAACCCCATAAGATCGCCAGTATCTACAGGTGACGCCACGATTTCATCATCAGATGAAACAACTGGCGTCTCCTGATTATCTTCATGTAGACCCATTACAGCCTCCTTCTTAAGTTATAGTTGATTCGCTGAAGACTGTTGAGATAACTCACAGTCAATCAGTGTAGTGATGTTTTGCAACATTGGGACCAAGAAGTCATAAGCCATTCTCTTCGGCCCAATAACACCCAACATCCCGCACTGTTCCGTATGCCTACCAAAAGGCGCAACAACCAAACTACACTCGCGCAAAGATTCCAAACCGGTTTCAGATCCAATAATCACAGAAGGAGATCGGGCAACCATATACTCCGAAAAAACACCCAACAACAGCTGACTCTCTTCCAAAGTGGACACAACACGCTGAGCCATAGCCACGTTTTGGAACTCTGGCAAACGCAACATCTTAGACACCCCGGCCACAGACACTTGAGACCCGCTCTTTCTAAACGCACTAAAACGCGACATTTCCTTATATAGGGTGCCACAAACACCTCTAAGCTCGGGCAATGCAGACACCCAAGACGCAAAATCTTCCTCTGAAATATCTTGCAAGACACGCCCCTGCATTTTATCCGTCAGCAATCGTGAAATCTTATCCAGATCTTCTTGGTGAAAGCGGTGTTCCAATTTGAGAAAGAATTCACAATTCACACCAACCGCATCCATCAGCACAACCAACACACGGTTGATATCTACCGCGATCAAACGCACAACACGCAACACCTCTGTCACCAGCTCTGGGGCCGCCATAATCGTAGTGTGATCCAAAACCTCTGATACAACCGCGTTCAATCGAGACAACATATAAACAATATTTTGCCCCAAAACACGTATCTGAGAACCCAACAAGGGATTGGAGGCACCAAGGTCTACAGATTGGGTACGCATCAACGCATCAACATAAAAACGATACCCCTTATCCGTCGGAACCCGGCCTGAGGAAGAATGTACATGCGTCAAATAGCCACTTTTTTCGAGCTCACTCAACTCATGACGAACCGTCGCTGAGCTACAATCAAACCCGTACCTCTCCACCAAAGAACGAGACCCAACAGGCTCGGGGTTTTCTATATAACTGTTAATCACAGCCTCAAGAACTTCTTTTTTACGATTTGAAATAGGTTTCATGTTTTTAATAATAACCGAAATACATTTACGAAAAAGCCAATCAAAGACAGGTGTCGCAAAAATCTGGCACTCGGATATCAGAAGTGCCAGATTAATAGACGCCAATCCACCCTGTCAACGAGGGCAAGATAAGAAGGTGTAATCATTTCCTAAATGGGAGGGGGTACAGGGGGCGACACTTCGGCTGCGCTCAGTGACCTAAAACTCCGGTAACTGTCT
>JAGYJO010000011.1 GCA_018402095.1 bacterium | reverse complement strand
AGAATTGCTATCTGAAATTTTTGATGGGCGTACAGAAAATGATCCTCTAAATGGATTGGCATTGGCTGCAGGTATGGGCTATCGCGCTATCAATAGTCTCATGACCTACAGAAACCTTCTTTTACAACTTTCTGTGCCTTATACCCGTGAAAAAATCAACCAAACGCTTTTGAGCCACGTGGAACATACCCAGTTGTTGTTCAAGTACTTTGAATCCAAATTTTCGCCAGACTCCAAATTTGGATCCTTGGAATACCGCAAAGATGTATTGCTACCAAGTATTGAAAAGTCCTTTAAGGATGCCTTGCGTAGTGTTGATGAAGTGGCGGATGATGCGATTCTACGTCGGTTTATTGAGCTGATGTCAGCTACGTTACGTACCAACTACTATATGCCAAAGAGTCCGCTTGAGACGGCGATCTCTATCAAGCTGGATCCCCGTTTGGCTGGCAATATACCGTTGCCGGTTCCCTTTCGTGAGATTTATGTCCATGACGTGGGTATGGAAGGGCTTCACCTGCGTTTTGGGGAAATTGCCCGTGGCGGTTTGCGTTGGTCCGATCGTCCCGATGATTTCCGCAAAGAGGTCTTGGGCTTGGTGAAAACCCAGCAAACCAAAAACGTGGTGATTGTTCCTGTGGGTTCTAAAGGTGGCTTTGTTGTGAAAAAGCCATTGTTGACCCGTGAAGATTCGGCCACAGAGTCTGTTAAACAGTATCAGAAATTCATTGGTGCCTTGTTGGATATTACCGACAATATCGATACCAATGGTCAGGTCGCGCATCCCAACCATGTCATGCCTTATGATGGTCATGACCCTTACTTGGTTGTGGCCGCGGATAAAGGGACGGCTTCTTTTTCAGATATCGCTAACGCCGTGTCGGAAGACTATCACTTTTGGTTGGGTGATGCCTTTGCCTCTGGTGGCAGCATTGGCTACAACCACAAAGAAGAGGGTATTACAGCCCGTGGTGGGTGGGAATGTGTAAAACTGCATTTCTTGGAAATGGGCAAAGATATCAAAAAAGAGACCTTTACGGTGGTCGGTATTGGCGACATGTCCGGGGATGTTTTTGGTAATGGGATGTTGTTGGGCAAGACGATTCTGTTGCAAGCAGCCTTCAATCACATGCACATTTTTGTCGATCCGACACCAGATCCTTTGAAGAGTTGGGAAGAGCGTAATCGCTTGTTTCAACTCCCACGCTCAACATGGCGTGACTACGCGATGGATTTGATCAGTGCGGGTGGAGGTATTTTTGATCGCAAGGCCAAAGAAATCAAAATCACGCCTGAAATGAAAACGATGTTGGGTATCAAAGAGGATATTTTGACGGGTGAAGAATTGATTCGTGCGATTCTCAAGATGAAGGTTGAGTTGCTTTGGTTTGGCGGTATCGGTACCTATATCAAAGCTTCGTCGCAGACCCATGCCCAGGTGGGCGCCCCTGCCAATGACAATGTTCGTGTGGATATGTCCGATGTGCGGGCTTCCGTGATTGGTGAAGGCGCAAACCTAGGAACCACACAGCCTTCCCGTATCGAATTTGCACGACGTGGTGGCCGTATCAATACCGATGCGATCGACAACTCTGCCGGTGTGAACATGTCCGACTATGAGGTCAATATTAAGATTCTGTTGAAACAGTTGTTGGATACGGGTGTTTTGAAAAATATGACAGAACGCAATGCGGTTCTGGATGCAGCGACAGATGAGGTGTCTTTGTTGGTGCTTTCCAATAACCGTGGGCAGCACCGTCTACTTTCTTTGGATGAGTTGCGTTCGAAAAAAGCCTTTGGCTTGTTCACCAAAATGATTCAGCATTATGTGAGTCAGGGTTTCTTGGATGCCAAAACGGAGCAAATTCCAGACGTTCCTGAATTGGACTCTTGGGGAAAAGCTGGCGAGGCGTTGCCACGTCCGATCATTGCGATTCTACAAGCCTACACGAAGATGTCTGTGTACCAACAATTGATGGATAGTACGGTATTGGACGATCCCTATTTGCATGCGGTTTATGAACGCTATTTTCCACAAAGTATTCGCGAAAAAGCGGGAGAAACGATGCCGGATCACCGTCTCAAACGCAATATTATTGGCACGGTTTTGACCAACCGTATTGTGAATCAAGCCGGAAGTGCCTTCTTTTTTCACATGAATCAGCTCACCGGTCAGCCTGTCGATCAAATTGCCCACGCGTATCTGGTTATTGATGCTGCATTGCGTGGTGAGTCTTTCCGTGCTGAGGTTTTCAATACGCCGGATGTCAGTCAGCATGACAAGCACTTGGTGTTATTGGCGTTCGAAGATGTTGTGGCCTATTTGACACAGACGCTTTTGCAGTTGCCGCAGGTGGTCTTTGGGTTTGATTGGGTTGACGCGTTGGCCGATGTTGTCAAAACAATGGTCGATAGCCGTGTAGACAAGCTATCCAAAGTATCTTTGGCGAAGTGGAAGAACAAAGGCTTCTCCCGTGAAGTCGCCCAGCAGTTGGTGTTACTTCCTGAGATGGATGTGGCATTGGAAGCCTTCTTCTTTTCCAGACAACAAGGCTTGTCCGTGACCGATGCGTTGGCATGGGTGGACAATTTGGATGCCCAGTTTGGCTATGAGTGGTTGGGCAATGCTATCGAGAGTTTGCCCTTCATGACCTTGTGGGATTTGTCCCAAATTGGGATTTTGTTCCAAACGATGTTTCATCAAAAAATTCAGTTGATCAAATATGCGCAATCGCTTCAAAAACAAAATAAGACTTTTGATATCAAAACATTGCGGTCATCTCTAAAGACCTTGAATGCCAATGGTACAGAGCTATACTTTTCCACATTGGAACAGTTGCAATCTGGTCACGATTTGAATTTGACGAATCTGACAGTGACCATCAATCGTTTGAACTTCATTATCGGTGCCCTGTAACGCTTCGGCCTATTCCGAATTGCGGGTGAGTTGCGTAGCTCACCCGCAAAAAGGGTTACGATGAGATACTACTTCGATTACAACGCCACGACCCCGATACACCCGGAGATCGAGAAAGTCATCAAAAAGACACTTCGGATTTGGGGGAACCCCTCCAGTATTCACCAAGAAGGTAGGCAGGCTTTTTCTGTGTTGGCGAATGCCCGAGAGCAGGCGGCCACGGCTATTGGTGCTGTGCCTGAAGACGTGGTGTTCACCAGCTCAGGATCAGAGGCCAATACGTGGCTGATATACACGATGTATCGTGAGGCGATGCGCACGAAAACGCCTGTTCACATTGTGATTTCGGCGGTGGAGCACCCCTGTTTGTTGCGTGCATGCGAGGCTTACGCGGGGGAATGGCTGTCTTATAGTCTCGTGCCGGTTGATTCATTCGGTCGCCTGTCTGTTTCGGATGTCTTGGCATTGTGTACAGACCAAACAAAACTCGTGAGTGTCATGTTGGCGAATAACGAACTGGGGACGATTCAGCCTGTCTCGGATATTGCCAAGGCCTTAGAGGGGCGGCCTATTTGGCTACACACCGATGCGACACAGGCCCCGGGGAAACTGCCGATAGATGTCACCCATTTGGGGGTACACTTTTTGACCCTATCCGCACACAAGGTTTACGCCCCAAAAGGGACAGGGTTGCTGTATGTGCGGCCAGGTGTCGATATCTCCCCGATGATCTATGGGGGCGGACAAGAGGGCCGCATGCGTGCAGGCACCGAAAATACGTTGGGAATAGTGGCCTTTGGCCATGCCTTGCAACTCGCTGCGGAATCACGACCGGAATGGGTTGCCGACTGTGTAGCGGTGGGAGATATTCTCTCCCACGCATTGGAGATCCCTGGCTGTACGATGAACAGTCCCGTATCGGATCGTTTGCCCAATACTTTAAATCTGCGTTTTGCAGGCGTTACGGGCGCCGCCTTGGCCATGCGTTTGGATTTGGACGGGGTATCTATCTCTACCGGTGCGGCGTGTTCGACAGGGGCCATAGAGCCGTCGCATGTTTTGTTGGCCACCGGGCAAACAACGGCAACAGCAGCAGAGGCCATTCGCTTGAGTTGGGGATGGGGGACAACGCCGGATCATGCCCGTGTTGTTTTGGATAAATTAAACATTGCGGTGGAGGGCATTCGGTCATGTTGAGCACAGATATTACCACGCGTTTTTTTCAAGTTGGGGAACGCTATCGCTATGACTGGCGGGTCACGCTCGCGTCTGGAGAAATTTTGGTGGTGAAGGTTGCTCCCTTCACTGTAGGCGACACGGAGACCGCTATCATCGTGGATGCGAAATGGCAGGGTACGGCGTTTGGGGATCCTGCGCTGGTGGACAGACTGTTGGGAAAATCGCTACCGTTGATAGAAGACAGCGACACTTTTGTGACGGTGATTCGCAATGGGGTTTGGTCGGCTTGGGAGAAGGCGGGTGCGTAAAGGGGACGTCGTCTCCTTTGATCCCTGTTTTTGAGGATCGCAAAAGCTGTCTCCATCGTGCGCTTTTTACCTTGGATATTGTGCGTATCCGTCACCATGGGTGAACATGGCCACGCGTATTTTTCCAAAAAACCACGGCCTTGATTTCAGAATCCAATATCGATATCCTCACTTTAGAAATCAATTTAAAAGGAGTCTTCCTATGCAAAGTGTTTCTTCTCCTTTGTCCGGTGCACCTCAAAAACGAGCCGTCTCTTTTTCCCCGACAGTTGATTCTCGAGAGGAAGAACGTGCCTTAAAAAAGGATAAAAAAAAGGTGACGACGCTTCTCTTAGAAAGTGATGTCGCTTTTGTGGTTGATCTACGTCATGCCAAAAATTTACTTGAGCAAGCGAAAGCTATTATTGATAACAGATTTTCGGATGATGAAGCTTTAATGTCTAAATATTTGCTTAAAATGCGCATACTCAATAGAGAGTGACAATATGTATAAAATTCTGAGTGTCGGTTTATCAAAAGACACATTTTTGCCAAACAAAAATTTAACCGAAATATTGGAAGCGGCTATTTCTAAAATTGATCTTCAATTAGATACTTCTGATATTTCAGATAAAAGTACAGTAATTGAAACATTAAAACATTTACGGACATCTATTGCCGCCGCAATGCTACAAGCACTTGAAACATCCCGTTCTAGATCTTCCAGCCTAACATCCACTGGAAGTTTGGGAGATCGCATATCCGTACATGACAAAGATACTTATTTATACACCTACCCCTGGGTTAGCAGAAATTCTGAGGCCCCCATTGGACGTCCAGACGCCATCTGGTACAGGGGGAATGCTTTTCGAAGATGGGTAGAACACCCCCATCGACGACTACCGGAGCCAAACTCAGCGCTAAACTGCTGGGAAGCCGTGGCTGTTCTTTTGTACATGCATCACGCACTATCCAAACAAGAGATTGCAACCGCCTATACTGCTGCAAATTACGAAGGAGATACCCCCGCCGTTAATCAAAATAACGCCCAATCGTATTTTTACATCGTCTAAAGAAAGTGCGTTTGAACGATTGTAACTATCTACCTCCTACGGGATCCAAAGGGCGGCGCCCTTTGATCTCTCTTTACTTGCTCGCCGTTGGCGAGCAAGCGGGAATTTTTTAAAAGGGCTGGCGCCCTTTTGATCCCCCTAGGGCTAGATACTTACGAACGATTTAACACCGCTTTCAAAAAGAATCCGAGAGTCTCGCTCAAAAACAAAGCACGCTGTCTAAGCTGCTTATGGCGGATGAGATCACCCCGGACATTGTGCGTGAACTAAAAGAAGTAGCTATGTTTGCTCATTCTTACGAAGAGGCATCATGCTTAATGGGCTATACAAAGGAAAAGCATGATGCAGACTATAACGCCTTTTCTGAATTTAAACTCCCAGATTTTGAAAAAGAAAGAATCGAAAGTCTTTATACTCAGGCAAAAAAATTGATGGGTTCTTTTGAAGTGGCTATTGAAAAATATAGAGATAACGACGACGTGTTAGGTATTGTTTGCGATGTTATTGCAAATTTCGAGCAGATGGCTGCGCTGTACTCACCGCTTGATACATTGGAATACTTGGAAGATGAGACTGTAATGGTATCAACCAAATTCAGACCATTTTTCATAGAGTAAGCATGGCATCTCTCGCAGAAATCAGTCAAAACAATTACAGAGACTCCACTGCTTATGTGGTTTTTTTCTAAAGGGTACATAGGGAACGCCTCCTTTAGGGGGTTGGGGGGGGCTATTTCTCTCTTCTGAAACTTACGATAGTCATATCATCGGTCTGCGCCGCGCCGCCCATATGGCTCAGGATATCCATGCCAACATCCCCCACAAAGCATGTTTTCTCAGAATTTTGCGCCCTGTTTTTGAGGATCTCAAGGGTGGTTTCAATCGCGAGCTTTTCGTTTTGGAGATTCTGGGCGTCCGTCACCCCATCGGTGAACATCACCACGCGATCATTCGGTGCCAGGTGAATTACGCCTTCTTCGAAGAGTTCGATTTCATAGGCTCCCAACGGAAGGCCGCCTTCACGTAACTCAATCGCGTCATTGTCGCGGATCAGCCATGCCGGCTCATGTCCGGCGTTCGCGTAGGTAAAGGTGTGGGCTTTGGTATCCAAAATCCCATAAATGAGGGGCACATACTTGCCCAAAAGGATGTTTGAAAAGACACGGTAATTGAGCATCTCACATGTTTTGGCGGGGCCCAGATTGGCGGCAGCGGCGGTCTGCATGAGCCCCTTGAACATGATCATCATCATGCTGGCGGGAATCCCTTTGCCGACAATGTCCGCCACCAAAATCCCAACCCTATCCGCCGACAATGGGAAATAATCATAATAGTCCCCACTGACCCGGTTCGCCGGCATGAAAAAATGGTCCATATCATAATTTCGGTACGGGGGTGCGGTTTTTGGCAGCACGTTTTCTTGGATGAGCTTTGCGGCATCGATTTCTTTGTCGAGTTCAGCTTTTATTTTAAGTTCTTCGTTGAATTCTTGAAGAACCCTGTTTTTTTCTTGGAGCAATTTCTCTGCGTTTTCACTGGCTTGATAGAAAAAATACGTGCTCAATAGCAGAATGACGGCGGTGGCCAACGCAGCGGTGAAATAGATGATCGGGATATACGCGTCCTTTAAGGGCGGAATCGTGAAAAAAGGCGCCAGATGTATGTGCAAAAATACAAAACAAACGGCAGGAAGTGTGATGCCCAATGCAATCCAACCCTTTTCTTTTTTGGGAAATAGGGCAAAGGGGAGTGCCATCGCAGAAAAAAGGACAAGGTGGATTCCCGCCGCCAAACCGAGTACGTTGGAATAGAATAGCAAGGTCAAAGAAACCCCGAGGATAGTTGCCACGCGGGCGGCCTTGAACCTGCGTCGCATGTTTAAGGCCATGCATCCTGCAAAATACAGGGTGACGCCGACTGCGATTTCGCCTAAAAGACGTTCCCCAAAAAGGGGGAACCAGACAATGTATTGGCCGGCGATGAGGATCAGCACCATGAGCAGTTTGTTCAAAAGTGCACTCCGCCGCAGCTGCGGGTCCAACAAAACCGATGATTGATCGTCTAAACGCCACCCCATATTTTCCCACCCCTTTAAATAACTCATGATTTTTACACCCGCATGTTGACGATGTCCTCACACAGGACCGGGTCTACCACCGGTAGTGCTGTATGTCGTCCGTCAAAGGACACCAACTCCCAGATAATATGGCCAACCGTCCAATCCTCTATGGCTTTCATCAAGGGTGCAAGTGCCGGGATGTGCGTCAAAAAGTAGGTTTTTTCAGTATTAATATCTTCGTGAATCCTGTCCAACTCTTTGGTGACGGAACTCAACGCGCGGAGTACTGGATTCTCTATTTCTTTGAAGTCCTCCTCAAATAAAATCATCAGGTTTTCCCTAAGTCCCGCCGATTTTCTTTGTTTCTGGATTTGATGTCATTGAAAACACAAATGTGCAGTTTGTATAAATATTTCAAATCAACCCATACATCTTGCCGCTCGGCAGACATTGTCGGTACTGATAGCTCGAGGAGCGCAAAGGCGACTTCGAATACAAAATCAACCGCGCCAGCGTTCGCCCTTTTGCGCATAAATTTGGAGATAGAGTCGCCTCGGGATCCAGAATCGCTTCTGGGTCTACGCCCCCGTGACTCTGCCATATTTCCCATTTTGTACTGTGTGAGTCCTTCAAAAACGTTGCTTTTGAAGGCTTCCCCAAACTGGTTTGCGTGGGCGCCGATATCGGCCATGGCCCTAATGAAAGAAGTGAATTTTGCCTGATATTCTGGGGGGAGATCTGCCGGGGTGGGCACTGGGAGGCCCGTTTGAAAGGCCGCTTCAAAGGCGTCGAACACATGTTGGGTTAGATCTATGTTTCCAGAAAATACGGAATCCGCTTTATCGAATTCATTGTCCACGGTGAAGAGAAAGCCATTGACCTTTGCCCCGAATTGCAGCCCCGACTCACTCACTGTCGGCAAGGTCAAGGCGGAAAGGAGCGTGATATTTGTTTTTTTGAAGCGGTCTATTTTTTCGACAGCGGTGGCCATTCTGGGGTCCGTCTTGGCCAAATCCGTCAAGGCAGCAATCCTTTCATTGGAAGGTAAAATGCCCATTGTTTGCAGCCATGTGAAGCCAAAGTCTTCGTTTGCATCGAAATGGGGATTAATGGCTGCGGGAAATGAACAGGTTATTTGGCCGGTTAGATGTTGGTTGTCACAAACCATCTCACAGGGATAGGTGCCGTCTTTCCATTGTACAATCGCCGCACGCGCCATCGTCGCAACGGAAAATTCACTGAGCGCTTCTTTACGCGTGTCAAACATTGCGGAAAGATCTGGCATGGTCATGACAGGCGGGGATATATCGCTCACAGAGACGTGTTTGAACATAATTGAGATTTTAGCAGATGCGATTGTTGAGAAATAGGAAAAAATGAAAAAATCGTGTGCGCGCTTCACGCGGGTGGGCAGTTTTTCCTACATCATCGTGTGGGCCTCATGTTAAAATTACCGCATCTTGCTGAGGCATGTTTTGCCTCTATTTTTTTATAGAAAGGTCTATGCCGTTATGTTTGAACGTCTTACAGAAGAACTTGCTTTTATCGGGATTCACGATGTCGTGATTCCAATTGTGCTGTTTTTTGTCTCTTTGGGTTTGGGACTTATCGCAGAAAAAATTGGCATCGCTTATTTTCACAAATTGGCGCAGAGAACCGAGTTTGAAGGGGATGATCGCATCGTTGAGTCGTTGAAGGGTATGCCGACGCTCTGGGGTGTACTTGTGGGTGTTGCGGTTGTCTTTCAGACCACGACAATTCCCGAAAAATACGTAGGAACGATTAATAAAGCACTCATTGTCATCGCGATTTTTTCAGTGACCCGTATTGTCGAAAAAATTGTGTCGACATTTATGGATCACTTGGGTCAAAAAACGGGACACGCGGTTCCCAGTACCTCTATTTTTAATAATATCATTAAGTTATCCATCTATATTTTGGGTGCGCTTATGGCCCTGCATGTGTTGGGTATTTCCATCACGCCATTGATTACGGCTTTGGGGATTGGAGGTTTGGCCGTTGCTTTGGCCTTGCAGAGCACCTTGGCCAATTTGTTTGCGGGTATTCAAATCATTTTGTCTAAACAGGTGAGCATTGGCGACTATATTCGTATCGGGACTGGCGAGGAGGGGTATGTGACGGATATCACATGGCGCAATACGACCATTACGGCCTTGCAAAACAACGTGATTATTGTGCCGAACTCCAATATGTCGACTTTGAATATTGTGAATTATGGTCGTGACCTTAAAGATTTGTCGTTTCCGGTATCTGTAGGTGTGAGCTATGACAGCGACTTGGATCATGTGGAGCGTGTGCTTATTGCTCTCGTTTTGCAGATGCAAAAAGACTTTGCAGATCAAATGCCTGAGTTTGAGCCTACTTTGCGATTTGGCGCCTTTGCGGACTCTTCTATTAACGTGACGATTCATTTGCGTACCAAAGAGTATGGGTTCCAGTTTGCGTTGCGCAGTGAGTTTGTGAAGCGTATTCACAAACAATTCCGTGAAGAAGGCATCGAAATTCCGTTCCCTATTCGTACCCTCTACGTCAAACCCAATAGTCAATCGAAGGAAATTGTATGATAAACCGTGTTCGTTTTGCCCCATCGCCTACAGGTAATCTCCATATCGGTACCTTGAGAACGGCGTTGTTTAATCACTTGTTTGCCAAGTCGACAGGTGCAACCACTGTGTTGCGTATCGAGGATACGGACTTGGCCCGTTCAGAGGCTGTCTATGAAACCAGCATCATGGAAGGGTTGCGTTGGATGGGACTGGTCCCTCAGGAAGGTCCCCATTGTGACGGCGGCTATGGGCCCTATCGCCAATCGGAACGTGCGGACCGTTATCAAAAAGCAGCAGATCAATTGCTTGCGTCGGGTCACGCGTATTTTTGTTTTTGTACCGCAGCTGATTTGGATGCTGAGCGTGCGTTGGCGGATGCAGAGAAGCGTCCTTATGTGTATTCAGGAAAGTGTCGGCACCTGTCTGTAGAGACACGTGCGGCGTATCTTGCCGAAAAAAAGCCGTATACCTACAAATTTCATGTGCCAACGACAGGGGATATCACCGTACCGGATTTGATTCGTGGGGATATTGTGTTTGATAGCGGGTTGATCGGTGACTTTGTCATGATGAAATCCGATGGCATGCCGTCCTACAACTTTGCGGTGGTGGTGGATGACATGGAAATGGCCATTACCCATGTGATTCGTGGGGAAGACCATATTTCCAATACACCGAAGCAGATTGCTATTTTCAATGCGTTGGGAGCACCCTTGCCAGCCTTTGCCCATTTGCCGATGATTTTGGGTCCTGATAAATCAAAACTCTCGAAACGCCACGGCGCAACCAATGTGACTGAATATCGGGAGCAAGGTTTTTTGGCCGAAGCGATGTTCAATTATCTGTCATTGTTGGGTTGGTCTTCACCGGATGAGCGCGAAATCATGACCCCAGCGGAAATCTTCGAACGTTTTTCTTTGGACCGTGTGTCGAAATCTGGCGCCGTGTTTGATATCACCAAACTCACGTGGATGAATGGTCAGTATATTCGTCAACTATCTGAAGCTGATTTTTTTCAAGCGGTGCGTCCCTTTGTGACGGCGGAAAATAGCGAGGCCTTGTCAGGTCTTACTCCTGCCCAGCAAGCCGAGGCGTTTTTTTCGGTGCGTGACAATATCAATACCTTGGCTGAAATTAACCAGTATTTGTCTGTCTATACGATGTCTGCCACCGCCTTCAAATCGGCGGTGGCGGCTATTGCCTGGCAGGCCACAGATCAAGACGTGATCGCCAAGTTTGCTTCTGCATGGGAATCGCAAAAACCGGAGACCGTTGCAGCGATTGATGATGTGATCGCGGCCGTTGTGACAGCCACAGGTTTGGGCAAAGGAAAGGTCTACAAACCGATTCGCCTAGCGACCTCTGGCTTGGGCAACGGCCCCCATATTGCGGCGTATTTGCGTGTGTTTGGTCAGGAGAAAGTAGCGGAGAGATTGCGTTTGGCGATGGCGACGGCCTAATTTTTTTTGGGGGCGGGCGCCCCCAATCCCCCGTTTTTGGCTTCGGCTTATCTATAGTTCAGTTTGTTTTTGGTGCGTCATATTTATTTTGTTTAAAATAAAATATTGAAATAGAGATGCAAAAAGACGAAAATCCCCTCCTGAAAACAGGAGACCCACCCATGACAACCCCTTCGACATCCCGGCAATTTTATCTTTTTTTGGGTATTGTTTTTATCAATGCCTGTGTTGATTTTGGTCAAAAAATGACGCTGCTCAATGTGATTAATACGGCATTCTCTGGATCCACCCAGGTCGTTTTGACCGCCATTGTTCAGATTTTGATTATTCTGCCGTCGTTGCTTTTTATGACGCCGTCCGGGTTTTTGGCCGATCGTTTTTCCAAGGCGCGTGTGACCCAATGGACCATTGCGAGCACCATTCCGCTGGCGTTGTTGACTTGGCTGAGTTATTCCCAGGGATGGTTTTGGGTCAGTATGGGATTGATGTTGGTCTTTGCGATTCAGAGTGTTTTTTATGCGCCGGCTAGAAATGCCCATATCAAGGAATTGGCGGGTGCTGAAAATTTGGGCAAAGCCAATGGTTCTGCTCAGGCTGTGATGGTGGCTGCGACGTTGATTAGCGCTGTCTTTTATTCGGCACTGTACGGGCATTGGATTCCTGTTAACGAGGTGAGTGCGGGTGGTTTGCTCACCGCGGTGACTCCGATTGCGTTGATTTTGGTGGTGTTGGCTATTGTCCAAACATTACTGTCGCTGCGTCTCAAAAAAGGTCAATGCGGACATATTGAGTCGTTTTCGTGGGGTGATTATGCGCGGATGCGGTATCTCCGCGAGACCTTGGCCAAAGTTTGGCATAACGACGTGATTTGGTTGTCGAGTATAGGTCTGGGCCTCTTTTTTGGGGTGAATCAGGTGCTGTTGTCGGTATTTGCAGAGCATATCGAAACCGTGACGGGTGTGACGGATGCACTGACATTGCAATCGTTGCCAGCGCTGGCGGGTGTTGGCATTATTTTGGGGGCCTTGTATTCGGGTCGTGTGTCTCGGCATTACATTGAGGCTGGCGTGTTGCCGATAGGGGCTTTGGGTGCCACCGCGTGTTTGGCGGTGATGCCTTTTTTGTCGCAGATTTGGGCCTTTGGTGTGGCTATCTTTGTGTTTGGTGTTTGCTGCGGTATGTATATCGTGCCCTTGATTTCGCTGATCCAGTTTGGGGCAGCTGATGATGATATTGGCAAAATTTCGGCGGCGGATGGGTTTATCCAAAACAGCATTATGTCTTTCTTTTTGGTCTTGGCGATTGCTTTGTCTGCGGTCGATGTCTCTGTGCGTAGCATGCTGTATTTTTTGGTCGCGGTGGGGTTGTTGGGTACCCTGTACGTGGTGCTCAAAATCCCCCAGTTTTTTGTTCGGTTTTTACTACGGTTTTTGGCGTCGACCCGATATCGCCTTTCCGTGAATGGGATTGAGAATATTCCGGCGACAGGGCCCGTGTTGTTGTTGGGTAACCACGTGAGTTATCTCGATTGGGCTATTTTGCAGGTGGCATCACCACGCCCGATTCGTTTTGTCATGGCGCGCAATATTTATAGCAAGTGGTACCTCAAATGGTTTCTAGATCTGATGCATGTCATCCCTATTTCGAGTGCGAGTAGCAAAGATAGTTTGCGTGCTATCGAGGCGGCCTTGCATGGCGGGGATGTGGTGGCGCTGTTTCCAGAAGGGCATTTGAGCCGCACAGGGCAGTTGGCCGCCTTCCATAAAGGGTTTGAAATCGCCTGTCGGATGACAGCTGCAGTCGTGGTTCCTTTTTATCTCAAAGGACTTTGGGGGAGTGAATACTCTTTTGCTACACGTCGTTTCAAAGAAAATTTGCGCTCTTTGGGGCCTCGTCGTGTGTATGTGGAGTTCGGTGCGGGTTTGCCGTCTACGGTGACCGGCGTGACGGTGAAGCAGCAGATTCTGGAGCTCTCTATTCGGGCATGGCAATCCTACACTGCGACCTTGGGAACGATTTCTCAGGAGTGGCTTAGGGTCGCCAAGCGTATTCCTGGCACATTGGCGGTGGCGGATTCAGGGGGTGTCGAGCTCACCCATCGGGAGTTGTTGGTGGCGGTTCGTCATCTGCAACCGTTGTTGCGGCGCGGTAGTTCCCAAAACGTTGGGCTTCTTTTGCCGGCTGGGGTGGCGGGTGTTGTGGCCAATTTGGCCACCTTGATGGCGGGGAAGACTGTGGTGAATGTGAATTTCACGGCCAGTCTAGCGTCACTGCAATTGGCGGTTGCCAAAGCGGATATCCAAGCCGTTGTGACGTCGCGGCGACTGGTGGCCAAGCTGCAAGATCGGGGTATCGATTTGGCGGGTATTTTGTCTCAGGTTCATGTGATTTGGATGGAAGATGTCTTCAAGTCGTTAACGATTTACAAAAAAATATGGGGCGTTGTCATGTTTTCACTATTGCCGATGTCTTTTCTGGCGAGGCAGGCCAGTTCTAATATTGATGATGTGGCGGCTATTTTGTTTAGCAGTGGCAGTGAAGGGGTTCCGAAAGGTGTCATGCTCACGCATCGCAATATCGTGGGAAATATCAAGCAAACCACGACGGTGATCAATCCTACGGATGAAGATGTGATGATATCGGCGTTGCCGTTATTTCATGCATTTGGGCTGACGATTACGACCCTGTTGCCGCTTTTGGAGGGGATCCCGATGGTGGCGCATCCAGACCCTACCGACGGATTGGCGATTGGGAAGCTGGTTGCGACTTACAAGGCGACGATGTTGTTTGGCACGTCGACATTTTTCCGACTCTATACGCGCAATAAAAAGCTATTGCCGATTATGTTTCACCCACTGAGATTGGTGTTGGCTGGCGCAGAGCGGTTGTCTCCCACGGTTAGGCTTGAATTCAAGGAGAAATTTGGTTTGGATATTTTGGAGGGCTACGGCACTACGGAGACGACGCCGGTGGCCACGGTGAATATCCCCGATGTTTTGGATACGGATTTGTGGTGGGTGCATGTGGGTAATAAGCCTGGGACGGTGGGTTTGCCGTTGCCGGGCACGACCATTCGTATCGTGGATCCAGAGACATTATCCCCAGTGCCTTTTGGCGAATCGGGATTGATATTGATCGGTGGGACACAGTTGATGCATGGGTATTTGTCTGATCCAGACAAAACGGCTGACTGTATTTCTGTCATAGATGGGATTCGCTGGTATCACACGGGGGACAAGGGGCGATTGGATGTGGATGGGTTTTTGGTTATCGAGGATCGTTTTTCACGCTTTGCCAAAATCGCTGGTGAAATGGTGAGTCTGACGTCTGTTGAAAATGCGATCGAGCCGCTGATCCAAAGTGCCGACGCTGAAATCATGGTGTTGGCGGTGCCGGATGACAAAAAAGGCGAGGCTATCGTTGTGCTTTTGGCGGGCAACTTTTCTGTAGATGAGTTGTCGGCGGCTCTCGCGGGATCGTCATTGATTCCGTTGTGGCGGCCGGATCGCATTGTCGCGGTGGATGCGATCCCAAAGTTGGGTTCAGGGAAATTGGACTTTGTGAGTGGGCGTCGCATGGTGTGTGATGTATAGGGTGCCGTTGTTTGAGAACAACCCCTGGCGTCGCGTATTTCCCTTTGTTACACTCATACGCCTATGATTAAACGTTACAGTCGGCCAAAGATGGCCGATATTTGGTCCTTGGATACAAAGTTTCAGAGATGGTTGGATGTCGAAATCGCGGCTTGCCGTGTACAGATGAAATTGGGCAATATCCCAGAAGAAGATTTTAATACAATTGTTGAAAAAGCAGCTTTTGATGTGAATCGTATTGAAGAAATTGAAAAAGAAATTCAGCACGATGTTATCGCTTTTTTGACGAATTTGGCTGAAAATATTGGGGCACCGTCCCGTTATGTGCATTTGGGTCTCACGTCTTCGGATGTTGTGGATACAGCGTTTAGCATCTTGATCCAAGATGCAGGAAAAGTTTTGTTAGAGGACTTGGATGTCTTTTTGGCGGTTCTCAAAAAGCAAGCGCATGCCTATAAAATGACACCGATGATGGGTCGTACGCATGGTGTTCATGCTGAACCGACTACTTTGGGTCTCAAATTGACTGTATGGTATGCGGAAATGCGTCGCAATCGTGAGCGTTTGGTAGAGGCCTTGGGCCATGTGAATGTTGGTAAAATTTCTGGTGCTGTGGGCAACTATGCGCATATGTCCCCGTCTGTTGAAACCCAAGTCTGCGCTGAGCTTTTCTTGGATCCTGCCCCTATTTCGACGCAGATTCTACAGCGAGACCGTCATGCGCACGTGATCACGACGGTGGCTATTATCGGTGGGTCTTTGGAAAAAATGGCTACTGAAATTCGTGGTTTGCAAAAGACAGAATGTAATGAGATTTTGGAGCCGTTTTCCAGCTCGCAAAAAGGATCTTCGGCTATGCCACACAAGAAAAACCCTATTCTTTGTGAACGTGTGACGGGGTTGTCTCGCGTGTTGCGGGGATATGCGTTGACCGCGATGGAAAACCAAGCCTTGTGGCATGAGCGTGACATTTCGCACTCGTCTGCAGAACGTATGATTTTCCCGGATGCGACAGTGACGCTGGATTATATGTTTGGTTTGATGACCAAAGTTCTCGATAATATGCAGGTCAATGAATCCCAAATGCTGGAGAATATTAGCCGTTCTTATGATGTTTTCTATTCGCAACAGTTGTTGTTGAAATTGGTAGATGCGGGCATTCTTCGTGAAGATGCCTACCGTTGGGTACAGCGCAACGCGATGGCGGCTTTCCAAGAGCGTGTCTCATTTAGAGAAAAAATTCTCGCAGATACGCAGGTCATGGAAAAAGTCAGCGTAGACGATGTCATGTCTGTCTTTAAGTTAGATAAGTATTTCCGCTACGTCGATGAGATCTTTGTGCGGGTATATGACGCTCAATGAGGTCAAAAGGGGATTTGGAGGCGGCACTCAGATTCGAACTGAGGGTAGAGGTTTTGCAGACCTCGGCCTTACCACTTGGCTATGCCGCCCAAATGCAGTGGGCCCAGTGTACTGGAATCTAGCATGAAATTCAATATTCGGCTGGTGGCTTATCTCTGCATGTATGTTTTTGGTACCACCGCGCTTTTGGCGCAGAGTGCCAACCCTGTCATTATTGCCTTGTTTGGCTTGATCAGTGTGGTGACGGTGATGTTGCTTCGTTTTGCGAGACCTCACATTGAGGCTTTGCCCGAAGTTGTCGAAGATCCTTCCGTTGTGCCGCCATTGACGCCACGTGGACAGGCGATGAAAAAAGAGTTGGATATGGCGCAGCGGGTACAGCAAGCGCTTTTGAGTGGCGCACCCCCCAGTCATCCTCAGCTCAAGATTGCACGACGCTGTGACTCGGCGAGTAGTGTTGGTGGGGATTTTTACTGTTTTGCTGAACAGTCTTTTTCGGAGCTGCAAGCAAAGCCGCGTCGTGTTGGGATTTCTTCTTATATGGGGGTTCAGGAATCTTGTATTGGTGTGTCCATTGGTGATGTGGCGGGGCATGGGGTTTCATCGGCTTTGGTGATGGCTTTGTCTGCGGGCGTCATTTCCGAGGTGGCGCATGCTGAGCGGCGACCATCAGCTGTGTTGGCCAAAGCGAATACCCATATTTTTAAATATATTGAAAATTCTCAGGTGTCTTATGTGACTTGTGTGTTTGCTACTTTTTTTCCTGCGCAAAGGCGTATGGTGTTGTCTGTCGCGGGGCATCCGCCTGTTTTTATCGTGCATGCCAATGGTGGGGTCACCCGTTTGTCTGTTCCTGGTGTTTTTCTGGGGATGTTTCCTGGTGAAGCATACGAGGAAAAGTCCGTTGATTTGTCGGTGGGCGATAGGGTCATTTTTTATACCGATGGATTGTCTGAAACCAGAAATGCCGCTAGAGAAGAGTTTGGTTCTGAGCGGGTAGAGGCGTCTTTGGTTGCCACTGTGGGGGATGATTTGGAGACGGCTATGAATCGTTTATTTGATGAAGTGGTTGCTTTTTCAGGAAATGCGCCCTCA
>JAGYJO010000109.1 GCA_018402095.1 bacterium | reverse complement strand
ATGTATGCCAATTTTGATATTTTGAGCGGAAGCTTGGACATCGTGAAAGTCTATGTCGATGACTTATTCGAAAAAATGGAGACCATGAATCTCACACTCAACAAAGTCATCGATGTGCAACGGGCTCAATTATCCGAAAATGAGGAGGCTTAAATATGCACGTATCTAGTGTGTCTGGTGTAAATCCATCCATTCAACAAAATAGAACAGTTCAGGTCTCCGAATCAAAACAAAGATATCCCGACAATCAAACAGCAGGCGCCATCCTTCCCGAAGCAGCAGGAACAAAAGTTTGTTGCGATGCATGTCAAACCACAGGCTCAAAAGCAGCTACAAAACCAGACATCCCTCAAGAACCATCCAAACAACAACATACACCGAAACAGATGGACCTAAAGGAAGCCGCCAAAACCGAAATCTGTTGCTTCGAATGCAAAGATACTGGTGTCAAAACATTACCAAAATCACTCCCAACACAAGATGAACAAATACCCAATGAAGCAAGTAAAACAAAAAGGTGCTGTGATTTCTGTGGGGATACCGGACATGAGGCTATTTCGGTATCCGACAAAGCATCGAAAGACGATAAATCTACCATTTTAAAACTTATTACCCCCCTCAAATCCGATCAGGAAAGCCAGCCCACCCAACGCTTAGTCAAAAACACTCTCCCCACCCCTATCCGCCCCAAAAGCGAAGAAACAGAAAAACCAATCGTTGGAGAAAAGATAAAAGAAGCGCCTAAAAAAGAAGTCCCTAAAGAGACGACCAGCAACAAGGGAACACTGACGCCAAAAGTCGATGCTAAAGGTGAAAAACCTGTCACCCCAGGAAACAAAACACAGGCCTCAACAAAAGGAGACAGTGTTGTTTTAGACAAAGGTACAAAACCCATCACACTCAGTAAATCGAATGATATTCAAGCGCCCAGACTTATCTTGAGCAATACACAAGACCCAACACTGAGAGCCGTTTTATCAAAACTACAATTCACTGGCAGCACCCTCATCCACGCACAAGGAAACGCAAAAACACTTCCCGAAGCCCTCACAAAAACCATCGCTACACTGGCCAATGCCGCACCTACACCCGGTGATCGCATCGTCACACAAAAAGCAATGGCCACCATCATGCAGTCCATTCCCAGCGATGCCCAAAGCAGCACGATGACAGCACTACAAACGCTCTCTACAACAGCACCCAAACAGTTGGCCCAACTCACACAGGTGCTACAAAATATCGCAACATCGCAACCAGGCAACGTCAAAGACATCGCAACAACTATAGCCAAAATAGTACAGCAACAACCCAACAGCGCCATGACCCTCACCACGGTCATGCAAAGCGTCGCCAAAACACACCCAGAAGCCCTTTCCCAAGTCAGCACGTCACTAGCAACTGTGATCGCAGCAGCTCCCAAAGAAGCCGCTGCACTCATGACATCGCTAGCAACAGTGGCTACGCAGTCTCCAAAAGCAACAACAGTTGCAACACAAATACTGTCTCAATTGGCGATACAAACCGAGAAAGGCGCTGTCTCACCTACTCTCGAAGGGCATTCTTCAGCACCAGCCTCGCAAGAAATTGCAACGCACGTGAGCACAGTCCAAGGTACAAACCAGGTGCAGGGACAAATGGCAAAAGCTGAAGCAAGCACACTGACAAAAGTTGCCACACAGCTCACTCAAATCGCAACGGCAGCACCAAAAGAAGCCCCAGCCATCATGACGAGCATTGCACAGATCCCCGAACAAGCACCCACAATGACAGAAACAGTGACTCGGATTTTGGCACAGACGGCTAAAACAGAGGCCGCAGCAACCCAAAAAGTGGCCACACAATTGGCGCAACTCGTGTCTAGCGCACCAAAAGAATCCCCAAAAGCACTGGCTAGTCTGGCAAGTATCGCAGAGCAAGCTCCCAAAGCAACCGAAGCCGCAACGAAAATATTGGCACAAATATCAAAACCAGAACCCACCAATACGCCAAAAATGGCAGGCAGCTCACAAATCGTAAAGCCGCTGCAACAAAGAGGCACCTGCACTATTGGCGACACTTCCAAAATAGGCGAACAAAACCCCAAAGCGATAACCGCTGCCACCACAATTTTGACCAACGCGGCAAAGTCAGAACCCCAGTCTTTGCCAAAAATCCAGCACGCAACTTTCTCAATCGCCAGTGCTGCGCCAGCGAAGCAAGCACTATTCTCAGCAGTGTTGCCAAGATTTCTGAACACGCCCCACAAACAGCAGAAGCCGTGACCCAAGTCCTCGCACAAGTAGCAACAGCTGAGCCCAGTTCGTTGCCAAAGGTCATGTCGCAAATCTCTAGCATTCTAGCGATGCCGGATCCTGGACAAAACGTCGCTCTCTTCAAAACAAACGGCGACAAGGAAACCGCTCAAAAAAACAACGCATCTGGTGCCGACACAAAAACAACTATCGCAGACAAGCCAATCGCCACCAACACAGGAAACCGCGACACTCAGCGTCCTCGCAACGGTGACGCAGCAAACCCCGGCTTCAGCAGCCGCTGTGACTCAGCTCGTCGCCGATATCGCATCGACAACACCTCAGCAAACACAACCCGTTCTACAGGCGCTACAAACGGTTGCAAACAACGCCCCACAAAGATTGCTTCAAACTGCCCAATCTTTGACACAGATTTTACAACAAACCCAGTCTCATTCGGCGTTGCCGAATGAGACTGGGTTTGATTCCAAAGGGCTTCGCCCTTTGGAATCCGAAACAGCACATACAAAGACAGGCTTAAAGATCGTGGGGGATACCAAAGCCAAATCTGTAAATCAAGAAACAGAAAAAATGATGAGCACCCTCAGCAAAATCGTGGAATCTTCACCCAAAGAAGCCAGACAACTCACAGCAACCATCGCACAGATCTCGCAACAAGACCCCGCCTCTGCGCCAAAAACAGTGGCTTCTTTTTCACAGCTCTTGGACGCCACACCCAAAGCGATGCAGCCTATGATGAGCCAAATTGCAGCCCACGTGGTGCCCGCCGTACAACTCCCTGTCGTGATGTCACAAATGGGAAAAGCCATGTCTCAAAACCTGCAAGCCACACAGCAACTGATGAAGTCGATGTCCGGCTTGATCACGCCGGGGCAGTCTTTTGGACAACAGGTAGCCAGGTTCCAGACAACGCTATTACAGCTCGCACAATTCGCCAAACAAGGCATGGATATTTCATCGCTCAAAGACTTTGCGTTGAACAAGTTGTTTGGCAATAGCAAAATGGACAGTCCCAAACTACAACTTTTATTGGCACAAGCCAAAACAATGGACCCTGAAGAATTGGCCGCGTTGGTCGCCCAATATGTCGCGAGTTTGGAAGAAGATGACTTAAACGCTGACAAGAAAATCCGTGAAGCCGAAGAAGCCAAAGCTGCTGAACAAATCGAAGAAAATGAAGGATTTACAGAAGAGCTCTACCAATTGTTCAACCAACAAGAGTATGTGCAAGCGCGCCAATATTCCTTTCATGAAGACCAAGAAAGAATCTACAGAAAAGAGAGTCCGTTTGGCGCAAATCAAACAAAGTTTTGGCCTAAACCGTAGGGGCGCGACGCAATTTTATTAGGGCGCGATGAATCGCGCCCCTACACCTGTAGACTCTGAATTTTCAACGCTGCCACCATACGTTGCACAGCATTTCTCGGATCAAATGTCAGCAATGGCGGGGTATCAAATCGGTGTGAGTCCTCTGTTAGCCCCCCCTGTATGGCACACAACAACTCTCTCGCTTTTGCGGATTGTAACTCTTCTTTGGACCGCAACTCAACCGACGTGATCATAGATAAGTCCACAGCATGTGTAGGCAATAAAACTTCGCGGTGCACATTCATCCCACAAAAAGACGATTCATACAAAGATTTTGGCACCAACAATGAGGCTATGGCAGCAAAAGGGTCATAGATCCCAGCAAACTGAGCTGCCAAAGCTTTTTCTGTACTAAAGGAGGTGAATACACGCGATTTATCCTGAGAATAGGTACCCAACACATGGGCCATCACGTCGCGCATACCAAGCGTCCGTTGATCGGTATCCAGACCAAACAAGGGCCCCTTAGGTTCTGCCAACAAGCGATTAAATTCTTGTTTGGTGATACCACGATACAAACGAACAAAGTCCTGACCTTCCAAAGTCACCTGCTCAGGAGAAAATCTCTTCAGATTGGCCCAACACACATTGGCAACTGTCTTCGCAATCAAAGGTGCAGTGATAACACTACTTAGCAGTAACAAACCAGTATCAAGACATGCTTGCGCAGTTCCCGGAGACGTAACGCTGTCAATTTTGTCTTTCATGCCATCAATTTTGTCAGAAACTTTCTGAGATACACTGGCTGAAACAGATGATAAACGTGTCATCACAGGCAGACTATAACGCGGCTCATGAGAAGCCAACTTAGCAGGAAGACCCTGCACATGCTGCTTCACACGAACCACAGATCTCAAGAACGGCCGAGGTAAAGAATTAAAAATGCGCATTGTAGTGCCTCACGTTTTTCAAAATACAGACGCAGGAAAAATGCGACTTTTGGACCAAGTGGCACTCTTTATTAGCGCAACTGCGACAAGACCACCTCATGCAACACCCCATTACTACACACCAAGCTGCCATTGGTCAGTGAAAATCCGCCATCACGATTGGTGACTTTGCCACCGGCTTCCTCCACAATGATTTTCAACGGTGCCAAATCCCAAGGCTTCAACCCAAAATCCAATGAAAATTCGCCCGCACCACTGGCCACCAACATATGTCCATAAAAGTCACCCATGCCACGTTGCCTGTGGGTTTGAGAGAGAACTCCCAGAACTTTTTCCCGTGGCAAGCCTTCTGCTTCGGAGCCATAGAGACTTCCGTGAAAGGCCTGTGATACCGCCAAGTCCGCCACCGAAGAAACGTGAATCGGAGAGCCGTTGTAGGTCGCGCCTGCGCCAAGTTCCGCACCCCATTGTTCACGTTGTATGGGATTGGACACCAAACCGGCGATGATCTCGCCATCACATTCAATCG
>JAGYJO010000108.1 GCA_018402095.1 bacterium | reverse complement strand
GGCCATCACCCTATTACACTGTTACTTATTTGGACGTGGGGCAGGGTGATGCAACCTTGATCCAGACCCCGTATGGCAAATCGTATCTGATAGATGCTGGAAATCGCGTGGTTGATTACCGTACGGGAAAGGTGTTGTGGGATGTCGGGCAACGGGTGGTTTTGCCGGCGATGCAATACTATAGATTGCGTGGTTTGGATGGTTTTATTTTGACACACTTCGATATGGATCATATCGGTGGTGCTCGCAGTGTGGTGAAGGGTACGCATGTACGCCAGTTGCTGACCCATCATGCACCTGATTTGGCCAAAGCTGGCATTGATGAGGCTGTTGATGTGTTGCGTCTCTCGTATCCGGCCAAGCTGGTTTTGGATAAACACGCGTATCTTTTGTTTTACCCGTTTTCATTTCAGAGAGAGACGCCGCGTGAAAATGAACGCTCGGTGATTTGTCAGCTGGTGATAGGTGAACATCGCTTTTTGTTTACGGGAGATTTGGAATCAGACGGTGAAGCTTATTTGGCCGCGACTTATGGTGAGCGTTTGCAGTCTGATATTTTCAAAGCAGGGCATCATGGGAGCAAAACCTCGAGTACGGCGGCTTTGTTGCAGTATGTTCAGCCAGAGATAGCGGTTGTGAGTGTGGGCGAGCGAAATCGCTACGGTCATCCCAATAAAGATGTTTTAGCCCGGTTTGAATCGTCAGGTGTCCGCATATATAGAACCGATAGAGATGGTGCGATAGAGATCAAAACGGATGGCAAAGGGCTGTGGGTAAAGACGTATGTCCCATAGGGGCGCGATTTATCGCGCCCCTAGCTCTGAGGCTGTGTAATGAAAGGGCTAAGCCCTTTCATTACTTAGATAGACGTAGCGGTTCTGCTGCTGTGTTGCTTTTTAGCGTGTGTCCATATTTTAGGAGAATTCCCAATGATAGGAGCAGCATGGTCCAGTGATGGTAGGGCCAGAGTGATACACAAAATAGAATGAGTGTTAGCACTTGTTGCCAACGTTTGGGGAGTGCAATCACCGCGTAATAAGCGGGAATGACGAAGATGAGAAACGAATAATCTTTGAGTCGGGGTAATAGTAGTCCATAACCCAAGACCGCTATTGATATCTGAATAATCATTGGGTAGTGATACCGTCTTTTGAGAAAAAACCAACCGAGAAGACTTGAGAAACCTATGATCCATAGGCCATAAATGATGGATGTAGAGATGCTGATGTTGTGTAGTGTGAGCCATGGCTCCAAATCAAACTGTAGCCATGCAAGTATAGATGGGTTGACGTATCCGCTGCTGTCTAAAGGCTTGGGGCTGCTGAGAAATGCCTGGTACATGGTCGACATTCCGAAAAAGCCAAGACTTTGGATGATAGCGAATAGGCCGACACCGGTGCCCATGATCTGCCATTTCTTGGGGCTCTTTGTTAAGAAAATGAGACCAAGGAAAGCCAGTGGGAGTAATTTGAACGAACCCGCAATGGCAATGGCTATCGCAAAAAGGTAGCCAATACGTCCCATATAAGATAGAAAAGCCCCACAACAGGAGTGTTCCTGAAGGTAAAGCGATAAGCGCCCGCCGGAATACGTTTGGCAATGGGCCTCCAATGCAAACTGAAATGTAAAAGTACAAAGGCCAATAATAGTCTTTTTGATGACATATCTTAGGAAAAGCCCAATTATTGTTGTAATGGCATGAAATGAGCAAGAAATGAATAGTCGCGCTTTCAGGAATGGCGCTGCAGTAAGGGGCAACAGCCACGCTTATTTGAGGGGGTATACAGCGAAGGTGTGATTGGTGGGCCTTATCCCAGACAATGAGACAACGTGTGAATCATATCCATTTTCGCCTGTGATCACTGCTTGTCCTGTAATAGTAAGAGACGAAGTTTCTCATGTTGGTGCCCTGATCGAGCTCCCATATAGGCTGATAAAAGTCCGTAAGCCAGTAATAACAGTAAACACGTGGTGATTATTTTTTTGAGCATAGAAGATCCCTTTTAGTGGGATTTTGTACTCATTAACTGTATTGGTGTGTTTTTTTCAATAAAATTTTGTTGTGAACGTAATGGCATTGTCCCGTGTTTTGTTTTTGTGGCGGAGGGTGTTACCCTCTGTGCACTATGGCAATTGATCAGTTTGGTTGTTCCTATATAGAACAGAAGAAGCGTGTATTCCGACGCTTTGGACACAACTCCAAAAAATCAGTAGTGATTTATTGCCTTATCACATTGAATATGTGTTTGTGGATGACGGGTCTAAAGATCTTTCTTTCTCACTTTTAGAAGAGATAGCGGGTCGTGATTCGTCTGTGAAAGTAGTACGATTTTCCCGTAACTTTGGGCATCAAAATGCGATTACTGCGGGATTGGCTTATGCGGCTGGGGATGCGGTGATCGTGATGGATGCTGATCTACAAGATCCGCCAGAAGTTTTGCATCAAATGGTGGCTAAATATGAAGAGGGTTATGATGTGGTCTATGCTGTTCGCAAGACACGATCTGGAGAGACCTTCTTTAAAAAAATAACTGCAAAATGGTTTTATAGGCTGTTGAATGCGATGGCCTCTATTCCGATTCCGCTAGATACCGGTGACTTTCGCTTGGTGAGCCGACGGGTGGCGGATGTCCTGAAGACTTTGGAAGAACAAGATTTGTTTGTTCGTGGACTGGTGAGTTGGGTTGGCTTTAAACAAACACCGATTTACTTCGAGCGACAGGCCCGTTTGGCGGGTGAAACAAAATATCCGCTTAAGAAAATGATTTCTTTTGCATTGAACGGTATTTTATCTTTTTCTACGGTGCCGCTTAAACTGGCTTCTTGGTTGGGCTTTGTTTTTGCCTTTGTGTCAGGCCTCTATATTTTGATTGTGATTTTTCTGCGTATTATAGGTCATACCTTTCCGGGATATGCTTCTTTGATGGTTGCGATGTTGCTGTTGGGTGGGGTTCAGTTGATGACCATTGGTATTTTGGGCGAATATATCGGTCGGCTCTATATGGCGTCCAAGCGACGGCCTTTGTATATTGTGCAAGATGCATTGAATACCGAAAAAGTGGTGTAACCAAATGATACAACCTGAAAATAAAAAACATTATGCCATCATTGGCGCTGGCGTAGCCGGTTTAACGGCGGCTTACCGATTGCTTCAACAAGGCTGTCAGGTGACGATTTTTGAGAGAAGCCCTTTTGTGGGAGGGCAGTTGGCGACCACGACGGTGGGTGGCGCTCCGATTGAGCATTATTATCACCATACTTTTACCTCGGATGAGGATATGTTGCAGCTTTGTGCTGAGTTGGGCATCACCGATAAGATTCTCTGGTTGCCGACGACGATGGGGTATTTTTCGCAAAACAAACTTTATCCTTTTGGGACACCGAAAAGCATCTTGACGTTTAAACCACTTAATATGGTCGCTAAAGCTGCTTTTGTGATTTCGACTTTATGGATCACGTTTTTGATGAAACCGGAGTATGCAGAAAAAAATACGGTGAAAGATTGGTTTGTGCGTCATGGTTTCGGACGCGTTTGGGATATTATTTGGAAACCCTTGTTTCAGCTCAAATTTGCAGCTGATGCGGATAAGATTTCGCTTATTTGGCTATGGGGGAAGCTACATACCCGTGGTACTTCCCGCTCTGGTAGCAAAGAAGTATTGGCCTATATGAAAGGCAGCTTTGGTGCTTTGGCCGTGGCGCTATCTGCGAAAATCGATGCGCTGGGTGGTGATGTTCGATTGGGAACCTCTTTGCAGAAAATTGAGAAGCAAGGTGATTCTTTTGTGATTACCACGGACAAAGGCGAGTGTGTTGTAGATGCGGTGATTTCGACACAGGCTGCGAATCAGATTTTGGCAAGTTATGACTGGTCGTCTGAAATGCGCACCTATTTGGAGGGACTTACCTACAAATCCGCTATTTGTGTCATGGTGGTGAGTGATAGAGCCTGGTTTGATCGCTATTGGATTAATATCGGTGATGACAGTTTGCCCTTTGGTGGCATTGTGGAGCATACGAATTTTATGTCACCTGCGGAATACGGGGGCAAACATGTGATGTATTTGTCTCGTTATCTGGATGACGATGATCCTTTTTTTGCATTGTCTGATCAGGCTATTGTGGACGCCTTTAGTGACGCTCTTTCTAGGGTGTTGCCGATTTTTGACAGAACGAAAGTGCAAGATATACGGGTGTTTAGGCAGAAAAATGCCCAACCGGTGGTGCCTCAAGGCTATATACCACCGACGATGACAACCGAAGTGCCAGGGTTCTATTGGATATCGACGCATCACACATATCCTTTTGATCGTGGGATCAATTATGCTATTCGGTTGGCCAATCGCCTGGTTTCAGATCTTTCTAAAGTCTAATTGTCTGTGATGATTACCATTTTAGGCCCAACAGCCAGTGGGAAAACGTCTTTGGCGGTTGCTGTGGCACAATCTTTGGATGGTGAAGTTATTTCTGCCGATTCGCGACAGGTTTATGATCGCTTGTTTTTGGGTGTTGGCAAAGATTTGGAGACATATTCAGCGGGGGGCGATTCTGTTCCTTATCATTTGATCGGTCACGTGTCGTTGGATAGGGACTATGATCTGTTTTCGTTTAAACAGGACTTTATTGCGTCGCAGGCGGCCATTCTTTCTCGTGGAAAACGGCCTATTTTGTGTGGGGGGACGGGTCTGTATTTGGAATCTGTTTTACTGAACTATGATTTACAACCGGTTCCTGAAGATAAGTTGTGGCGACTGCGTGCATCGGAAATGTCGGATGCGAATTTGTTGAGTTACTTTTTATCATTGGCGACACCTCACAATCGTACGGATATTTGTGATCGGTCGCGTTTAATTAGAGCTGTTGAGATTGCGCGTCATCGTCAACATTTGGCGCTGGATCCGCCGGTGACGGAAGATCAAGGTTTGGTTTTCGGTATAGAGTGGGACCCAGTTGTGTTGAGGGACCGTATCCGTATACGTTTGGATCAGCGTTTGCATGCTGGGATGTTGGCAGAAGTACGGTCTCTTCTGGATTCGGGTGTTTCGGCCGAACGTTT
>JAGYJO010000107.1 GCA_018402095.1 bacterium | reverse complement strand
ATACTACCATCAGCCCCTCCTAATTTCTTCCATCTTCATTTATTTTTGGATATGCCAAATAAGTGCCACCCTACATTTTTTTTTAAACATGTTTATTTTCCAACTAATATAAGGGCGAAAAAGGGGCGCTCAACTTGAGTGTTTTTTTCTACATCAAATAAGCCTATGCATTCCAGAGAAAACCGTGTCACCGCTTCAAGAAACAGACAGCTGTTCTCACGCGTAGGATTCTTGGTCTTTTGATAGGCACCGTGTACAATAAATCGACAGTCAAAAATACAATTAAAAAAAGATGCTATCTCCCGTGATATGCAGATTTCTATTTTCAGACTATCAAAAGTATCCAGAAAAGAGGCCGCCTTAGCATGAAACGTATATTACTCTCCGTATGCCTAACATCTTTGATATTGCACCCAATATCATCGGAACTGATAGCCAAGCCCCTATCTTTCAAAGTAGTCCCGGCTTCCCAGCTCCAAAAAGAAATAACAGCGCCACAAACCCCAACATATGAATTACAAAAAACACCCCAACCCATTGCTGTCATAAAACAAAACACAAAGCCAGAGTCAACACCACAAACAGCCTTCAAAAAAGACCCATCAGATACAACAGCACCTGTCATCTCCAATCTACCCACATCTGTACGCTATATAGGAACAGGTGAATTTGAAGTTTCTTTTGAAGTCAACGAAGCCTGTTTTATGGAAAATGGGTACAGTGGTCTTTTGGCATGGTTCAACGAAATCCCTATGACACGGGTTTCTGGGTCGCTCACCTCCAATGGTGAAAAATACGTTTTTCGCACAACCATCCCAGAAACAACAACAAAAGGAACAGGAAAACTCAAAATACGCGCATTCGATGCGGCGGGTAATATGACAGAAATCACAAATACTATGTTTGTCGTTTATCCTGAATTATCCCAAAAGGATCTACAATTTGTGGGAAAAGGCCCACTAGAAGCCAGTTTTGGTATCAACAAAGCCTTATCCAAAATCAAAGACACAAGCGTAGCCGCATTTCTAAACAATGAGGATATGACACTCATCTCCGTTACACCTTATCAAACAGGTGAAAAATATCTTTTCAGAGCCATCGTCAATGAACAGACACAGGAAGGACGCGCAACAACACGACTCCGCGTCGTAGATGGTGCAAACAACGTCTCTACAATACAAACCCAGAAAGTCATTATAGATACCACCGCACCTCAGATTAGTGGATTATCCACCACCCTTGATTACCGGAAAGAAGGCCCTTTTGTCATAACGTTTACAGTCAACGAACCCGTATCCACAGGTCTCGGGAAAAGCAAGATCGACGCAAGGTTTAACAACACCCCACTAACGCTCATCAGCACCCTCTACAATAACGAAAAAGAAACATACACCTACAGAGGCATTGTCGATCAAAAAACAAAAGAAGGTACCGGCAATATTGTCATTCGTGCAGACGATGCGGCGGGAAACAGTACAAGTGTCACCGCGCAGACAATCATCGTCGACCTCACAGAACCACAGATATCCAATATTAGCGTTGAAAAACGATTTCTCACTGCAGAAACAGCAACTCTCCAGTTTGACGTCAGTGAATATCTGGTAGCAGGTATTGGACAATCCCAAGTTCGTGTCCTATTCAATGACACACCCATGTCCCAATCCACAATAACACCGCTCAAATGGTGGGGCCAGATACCAATACGAAACACAAATTGGTAAAAATGAAAAACAAGGCTTGGCCACTGTCAGATAACACTTACAGATGTGGTCGGACACACGATCACAAAATCCTTGGACGATACCGACAAAATCATCGTCGATACCATAGCCCCTAGCCTATCGATACAACCAGAGAGTGATTATCTTGCAGCTGGCGACTTTCTCGTCAATCTACATGTGAGTGAAGCCATTTCAAAACAAGCTGGCGCAAAAAAAATTGAAGCATGGTTCAACAAAAACCGTATGCATATCGTCGATACAGTTGCCGCAAAAAATGGCGAGATCACCACGCTGAAAGTCAAAATAGATCCTTCCGAATCTCAAGGCCCCGGAACACTTGTCATAAATGTGACAGATCAGTCAGGAAACAGAACAACCAGTACCTACAACAATTTCATCGTCGACACCATCCCACCTGTGATCTACGGCACCCCTACAGACAAACGACGGGTGTCTAGCGGTCTATTGGAAATCGGATTTGGTATCAATGAGAAACTCATCTTGGGAGTAGGACGCACATCCATACGTGCCGAACTTAACGGAAACGAAATGACACCATCAGCAACAAAGTCTGATGAATTTGGAAATTGGCATACCTTTACACTACCTATCACAAAAGAAACACCACAAGGAGATGCAGATATTCAGATTTATGTATCCGATGCATCTGGAAACAAAGTCAGTAGCCTCTACCCTGGCATCATTGTAGATAGCCAACCCGCTATTCTTGAAGCGCTGGAAATTGTACCAGAAGTGGCTCCCGCCACCCCGAAAGCGCCTGTCAAAAAGACATCTAGTAAACGTAAACGCAGATAAGTTATTCCTCGCCTTCGGCGAGGAATAACGGGGTGTTTTTGAAAGGGCTACGCCCTTTCAATCCCGTAGGGGTTAGACAGTTACTGTTTTTGAAAGGGCGTAGCCCTTTCAATCCCGTTTATGAGGGGGATTTAATCCCCCTTTGACTCAAGAGGCTGGAGACCCTTTGCTGAGGATCTGCTTGTACCTTTTTAGCACAGACCGTACATAGTCATGGGCTTTTTTGCCAAAACCTAGGGGTTCCTGTCGTTTTGCACCCATAGGTCCCATCAAATAAGAACTCAACGCCAATGGCACCTGTTGTGGATGCCCATCCCAGAAGTCCAACATTTGGACGATATAGCGTGTGGTTCCTTCGACATTTTGGGTAATGCTATAAGGGTCGTCTACGCCCAAATTCCGGGCAGTTCCCCTCATCAACTGACCTAGACCCATAGCCCCATGATTATAGGCTCTTGGATCAAAGCCTGATTCAACAGCAATAACAGCCGCAACCAATTTGGGATCCACACCATGAAGATCAGCAGAGTCCAAAATAGCAGACACCAAAATATCCCGACTCGCCACGGACAATTGTGGTCGACGCTCTTCGATAAACGCCGATAACCGGAGGCTATCCGCTTCGTCAGCGAGCCTAGGGTTTGGCAGATTGTCCATGGAAAAGCGTGTAAGCACCACCGAACGACGCACACCAATAGAAGGTGTCGAAACAGCGGCCTCCGAAACCGTGATCATCACAACAACAAAACCAACGATCAGATAAGATCTTGATTTAGACAACATAACAAAACCTAAAACATGGTCCCAAAGAAAATCGTATGGTTGGAGCCAAAAACTTTGACGGGGACCTGCACCCAAAAGGTGGACTCTCCTGAAAACCCACCATACTCAGATACAAATTGCTTGGGCAAGTACGCAGGCGATACGCCACTCACAGGTAAATCGGTCCATTGCCTACGGTTCCCCACAGACGGCACAGAATAGACCATATGCAAATAATCTTCTCCCGTAGCGCCAGATGGCTGACCCGATACCCAATACGTAAAGTACCCGTCAACCGCTGTCCCCGAGTTTGAAAACAAGCGGCCCAAGCCCCCATTTTCCAAACCCTCAGGTCCCGTCACCCACCGCCAACTGTTCTGACTCGTCCGGTCCGTTGCTCCCAACCACGCTTCACCAGACAACAAGGATCCAACGGTACTCGCTTCCGCCAAACTCGTCACCGTCGTCAGGTACCCCTTCCAACCCAAGTACGCCCGCGTTGAGGCCAAAAACCGTGCCAAATCCCACGATAGCGCAGACTGCGCCACATAGCTTTGTTGGCGTCTCGTCGGTCCCCATTCCACGGGAATACTTGGCACCGTCGTATACGCAGCACCCTCATACACATGCATATTGTACGTCGCTGGAAATTGATTCCCCAAAACTATTTGAACTTGCTTCGTCAACGGCGTCGGACTCACCACAATATTCTCATACGAAATACTAGACAACACCGTTTGATACTCTGCCGCGCTCGCCACGCCCGTCAATGTCAACACCCCCGTCGGTACATCAAAGCTAGAGGTGATCCCATACGCATCCGTCGCCGTGAGTCGGTCTTGCGTCGAACGGTAATTCTCCACTATCTTCGCCATCGCATAATCCAAGGTACCACCACTCACTGACAAAGAAGTCGGCACAGCCAAGGCGCCTCTCCCTGAAAAATAATTCACCGTCACTATGGATGCTGTCATCTCATATACAGGCATCGTTTCCACATTCATACTCGTCGAGATCGTAAAGTAGGGATCATCTCCAAACCGCAATTCAAACACCATATTCCGAGTGCCCTCTACTGGTGTCTCCGCACTATTCAGATAACTCACTGTTCTCAAACTGTCTTGATAGCTTTTTGACGTGCCCGTGCCGGTCAACAACAAGGTACCGGTTTCCGTTACATAGCTTGCAGATATCCCACTATTCGGCGTTGCACGAAGCAAATCCACATCTGCATCAAATCCCGTCCCAATCTGAACCGACGCACTCGAAATATAATAACCGGCCACAACCAACTGCTCATCCAAAACCAACTCACCCGCATTTTTCACAAAGGCGTTTCGCGTCGTACTCAGCTGGATCACCGGACGATCTCGAAACTCCACCGTCTTCTCCACTTGCACCACATGCTCGCCAGACAACCCCTTGTACTCGATCAAATAACCACCCGTATTGTTAGCGCTACCACTATCCACCCCAGCATCCGATACATCTAGCCATTTGCCATCACTCGACTGTCTCTGCAGATACGCCAATGCGCCTGGTTTCCCCGCTTTGTAATTCGCATAATAGTCCGGTGATTGTGTCGTACCCCCAGAATACCCAACCCAAAACAAACGACCCTGACCACTCGTTTCCAGACCCTCAGGTCCCGTCACCCACCGCCATTTGGGGGAGCTCGCCTGATCACTCATCCCTCCCAAAAAAACACCACTGGCCACGCCCAAGGTCCCCACATACGCATCTTCCGTCGCATCCGTGATCGTGGTCAGATATCCACGATACCCCAAATAAGACGTCGCTTCTGATCGCACCTTCGACTGCCGCCAACTCG
>JAGYJO010000106.1 GCA_018402095.1 bacterium | reverse complement strand
AGGTAAAATCCTTGGGCCAAGAAAACACCACCAACCACTTACCAGGGTAGCTGTCTGACGCAATGTCGACGAAGGCCGTAGCCGCATCTGACGACACAACACCTTTGAGATTAAATTCTGGAAATTTTTGACCGATACTAAGCATGTTTTTCCTCCTAAATAATATGTATAAACTTTACCAATCGTAGATTTCGCCACCCCCTACCCCCGCCCCGGCGGGGGAACTTTTTTTCTTGAGGATTCGCGACGTCGTCGCTCATCCTCAAACTTCAGCAAACTTTCGGAGTCTGAGGGCTCGCAACCATGTCTCTCATCATCAGACTCCGGGAGTCTGAGGGCGAGCACCGCAGGTGCGAGCCCTCAGGAAATCATGTTCCCCCTCCTGGGAGGGGGCTAGGGGGTGGGCTAAAATCTACGATGCACCTAGTAAACACCGTGAAAATACATTTTTAAAATTAATTAAAAAAATGATATTAATAGCTTATGAAAATAAGCATCCAAGACCTCCGTTATGTGTTGGCATTGGCCAAAACCAAACATTTTGGCCAGGCCGCCAAAGCCTGTTTTGTCACACAACCCAGTCTCAGCAATCAGCTCAAACACTTAGAAACCCGACTGGGTGCCCCCCTATTCGAACGGTCCCGAAAACACGTCATGATCACAGACTTTGGCCAACAGTTCGTCACCAAAGCCAAAACTATTCTGCAGCAAATAGACGATTTGGAAAGTCTGCAAGACGACCCTTTCACCGGCAATCTCAAAATGGGAATATTCCCCACACTCGCCCCTTATCTCTTACCCAAAATCATGCCAAAACTCATCCAAAAATTCCCCGCATTACGGTTCATCGTTAGCGAAGAAAAAACAGCCACTCTCGTCCAAAAGCTCAAAGACGGCGAACTCGATTGCATACTCGCAGCTGAACCCTTATCCGACACCCAATTCACGCATCAACACATGTTTACTGATTCATTTTTCCTAGCCGTGTATCCCTCGCATCCTTTGGCCTCAGCGCCGCAGATCACCCTCCAGGATCTCCACCATGAGCCCCTACTCTTGCTAGAGGAAGGCCATTGCATGAGAGATAACGCATTATCCGTCTGTGCCTTGGCCGGCACCCCCGTACACGAAGACTACAGAGCAACGAGCATGGAGACCCTCCGCTATATGGTCGCAGCCAAAGTCGGCATCACACTCATCCCTGAAATAGCGATACCCAGAGACACCCAGACGTCTGCACAAAGCGTGATCTACATTCCCTTTAAAGACCATCGTGTACAGCGACACATAGGCTTGTACTGGCGAAAACAGACAAGTAGAAAAATGGTCTTCGAGGCGGTGTTCGCGTCACTGAAAACAAGTACACTCACCAAATAAATTTTGATACAATTCCACAATGACAACAAAAACGCAGTTAATATACAAACTCGGAGAAATAAACGCTGATGATGGCGTAGATATTTTTGAAATAGCACCTATTTTAATGAGTTTTGGAGAACTCATTCGATCCGCCAACGCCACATTGGGATTCGATGAAAAGATAGATATCAAGGTCAAACCCTTCAAAGAAGGCTCCTGGATAACAGAATTCATACTACAAAGTAACATAGTTGTTGACCTTATTAATTATCTAAAGTCAGAAGAAGGAAACAATCTATTCATTATACTTGCATTCTTAGGTTTAGACGCTAAATCTAGCGTCACCAGCGTAATCGATGTTTTGAGATTTACGGGCGGCACTGTTTCAAAATTCTACAAAAAGAAAAACGATGACTCACGTATAATCTACGAAAATAAAAATGGCGAAAAAATTGAGGTCGTATATTCAGTACACAAACTCATTCAATCACCGCTCATACAAATCAACTACCACAATGCTATAGCATCTCCACTAGAGAAATTCCCCACAGCCTCAACCGTATCAACAAAAATAAATATAGACGGCCATAACGAACAAAAATTCACAGAAACAGACAAAGAGTTACTGCAATACTATGCCAAAGAAGAACTCACACAAGATGTAGATGACAACATCACTTCATTAAATGGTGTCTATTTAAAACCGAAACGAGGCTCTTATTCTGGAGAAGAGAAATCATATTCATTCATTATGGGGGAGACCACTCTTTGGCCCGTGGCTATTGAAGATGATTCTTTTTTATTAAAATTACAAACGGGGGAAATACGACCATTTACCGAAGATGTGCTGAAAGTAAATTTAGAAATCAGACAAAAAAAAGATACCAAAAACAAAATCAGCACAACATACACCAATCAAAACAGTTGTCGAATACAATAAATACGAAAACCACACCTCTGCCCCCAGTTAAGAAATTCGCTAAACTAAGAGGTCTGGTCTAAATCCCCCTGTTCCTAGGGTACCCCAAGGAACAGAAGAACAAAAAAACAGGGAGACTTTCTTATGAAAAACGGCAATGGACAGACAACAAAAATGCAAATTGTGGTAGAGGGCTTCAAAAGTGGGGCCTCTGTGGCCGAGCTATGCACTAGGTACGAAATCAGCCAGGGCAATATTACAAATGGCAGGACCTTCTTTTAAGCAGTGCCGACCGTGTATTTTGTACTGATCTGACAAGGAAAAGAGCGTATGCGCAAGAGAATAGACAAGCTTAACCAAACGATTGGGGAGCTCACTGTTGAACTAAAAAAACGGAAAAACTCTTGTAAAGACAAACAAGATCACGCTCACGTATTGAAAAAGATGCAGTCCCTTCTGACCAAAATTCAAGCAATCAAAGCCGATCATCCGCTGTGGGGTTATCGTCGTGTTTGGGCATATTTGCGCTATCAAAGAAATGGCCTTGTTGTTGGTAAAAATACGATTTGTCGCATCATGAAAGAAAATGCCTTGCTGGTCCAAAAAACTATGGCTCTGCGTGCAAAACGAACCACCAGCAGACCCAAGCCCCGCGCAAAAGTCCCCAATCAATACTGGGAACAGATATGACCAAACTCAAAATTCAGGGTTGGGATGGCTTTACGTTCACATTGTTATTGATTGGTATACAGAAATTATTGGTTACCACGCCTCTTAAGCAAGGCTTCGGATTGGTTAGAGGCTTTGAACATGGCTGTAAATGCCGTTTTCCGCAAGGTATTCTGGACCACAAGGAAAGCCAAAACTTATCTCTGACAATGGCTGCCAACCCACTTCCAGGTCCTTTATGAAGGTCTATTTCTCAGCTCAAAATCAAACAAATCTTTACCTCTTGGAACAATCCCAAGGCAACTGACACAGAACGTTTTTTCGTACCCTCAAGGAAGATTTGGTTTGGATCAATGACTGGAACAATCCTTTTGAATTCCAGAAAGACTTCCACTCTTGGATCCTTGCCTACAATACCGATTTCCCGCACCAGTCACTTAATCACCTTACCCCTGCTCAATTTTTTGATGTTTACATCAAAAACAGAGTCGCGAGAAAGGAGCTCTTTCTACAAAAACACTCTCTTATTTTGGCTTGATTTAACTGGGGGCATTACAAAAGAGCAATTGTGAATTCAGAAAATTCTCGGAAATAAAAAATAGCAATTACCGTTACAAGGGGCATCCCAAGAGAAATCAAACGCCCAGCCAAATCACGTACAGGAAACAAAACCAACCCCACACAAGAAATCGCAAATGACACCAAGTAAATACCCGACTCTACACCTAAAATCAAAGAATAGAGAAAAACAGCGCCACATAAGCTACACACAAGGAAACACCTAGCCAAATAGCGATAGCCCCAGCCATTCAAAAACATCGTAAACAGAAAAAATCCCGCAAACAAAAAATTCAAACCAATCAATAAGTGTAACCCCATAAACGCAAAAACAATGGCATACACCACCGGAGGCACGAACGTTATCATGGCCAACCCATTGGTCAGAAAAAGACGGCGACACTCTTCTGATGAATCTGAAGACAACCGCCCTATAGATTGAAAATGGATAAATATTTTTTTAATCATAGACGCCTACACAACAGCTGAATCCTGAGATGGAGACAATAACTCACGATTCAAATTACGCCACCACTCATCAGAAACGGCCTCTTTATCACGGGTATATCTACCCGTTTTTGTAGCCCAACGTGTCAAACCAACCACAAGAAAAAAGCGAGATTGCAACGCCTCTATTTCTGTTGGGTCGCTGGTTTTCTCACATAACTGAGACAATGAACGCTCCAAGTCTTTTGTTGTGTCATCATACGCACGAAACGATTCACTAATAGCCGCCACCAAAGTTTTTCGAGACTGATAAGCGCTGATCAACACCCCATTAAGTGGCAAACGCACAAGCGTTTCTTGGTCTAGTGCATGAATTTTCGCCTGCGAATGAAACGTCGCATGCAACATAGACAAACTCAATAAACCTGTATCTACAAAGGATTTTTTTAGTTCTGGATAAAGAGAGCTAGGATCCTTAAATTCAAAAACAGCTTTCGCCACTTCTCTATCCAGTAAACTCAACTTTCGACGCATAGACAGCGACCAATTCACGCCCAAAAGATTATCCATCAGTTCCAAGTCCGGCCTTATCCCAACAGAGTCTACGCGCGCATGTTCATACGACCTGTATGAGGGCACTTTTTTATCCAAATTCACACCGTTCAAAACATCATCGGTCACAGCATCCCACTGGTCCGCGACTAAACCATACCATTTGGCAAGTTTCTCATCTAATACCCTCGTATCACAGCCAAAAACAGTGAGTGCCGATTGACGCAACTGCGCTAATAGGTAATAAGCCGGATGTTGCACCCCTTGCTCGGAATGAAGACATTCGATGTCCATTTTCCCAGACAAAACAGATACTGCTTTTTCGAAAAAAGATTCCGCATCTTTTCGTGTCTTCATGGTTTGGAGAGCCGTCTCCAACACAAAAGAGGTGACTTTATAGAGTGAATAAAAAAGTGCTTTTTCGGACTGCTGCAAAGAAGGACATCTAAAAATCAAGCCTGTCAAAAAACCAATACATTCATGACTGATTCTTTTTTGAAAAAAAGATTTATGAAGGACCGCTATGTCCACATGAGAAGCGCCGTCACTCAAAATACCTTTCGCTAAAAATTGTTGTTTGCAACTCTCTACCTCAGAGTCTGAGAGCAGATAAATTCGAGGATCCAAACAATTCAAAAGCTCTGAATCTAGCGAAAATAGATTTGGATGAACCCAAAAAATGCAGTTAAAATAAAGAGATAAAAAGAAGTGG
>JAGYJO010000105.1 GCA_018402095.1 bacterium | reverse complement strand
GGTTTTAAACGGTATTTTTGGGGAATGTTAGAGGCGGGTGTCTATTTGGCACCATCTCAATTTGAATCAAATTTCGTATCAGCCCTTCATGATCAAGCGACGCTTGACCATACGCTTCAGGCGATAACGCGTGTTTTTGGGGAGGTAAAATCATGTCTTGTATAAATTTGAAGTGTTTTAATAATACTATTGCGAGCGTTGCGTTCTTTGGTATTTTTGTTTGTGGTATCACGTTGGTACAAGCACAGGAATCTCCGGTCGTGGTACCGTCACCAATTGCGGCGTTGTCTCAGAAAATCCCTACATCGAATACACTTGAGCCGTTGACGGAAGAGGTTTTGTTTCAACTGCAACAGAGCTATGCAGATGCTATTGCGCAGAAGCGTTTTGAGGATGCATTAGGCATGATAGAGCGCATTCCGACCAAAGACTTGAGTCGTCAACAACGGGAAGAAAAGACCTTGCTTCGTCAATTTCGTGCTGTTGATACGGAGGTAAGTCAGTCTTCCAGTTTGTTTCAGAAAGATGATGAATTGGATGATACTACGAGACAAGCGATCAAGCGGCTGTATCGTGAAACCCAGGCGGCTATGTTGAACAATCAACAAGATTTGGCAAGGGACCTTCTTATTCATACGGTATTTTTGCATAGACAAAATCTTAGAGCTAAAACATTTCTAGAAAATATTTTGGATTTGAGAACGGGTGCCTATACGGTTGAAAATATGGAGGAAAAGTATTGGAAACAATCTTCTATTCTGTTTTATGGTGGCAATTATGCCCAGGCGGTAGAAGTGTTGCGCGCATTGACCTACTTTTCCAAAGATAATCCGGTTATTTATGAGCGTATGGGCTCCTGTTACTACATGTTAGGTGAAAGTCAAAATGCTGTTTCTGCTTGGAATACGGCTGTGTTTTTGAACCCTGATAACAAAGAGTTAGAGCCTTTGATTGTGAAGGTGAAAAAACTGATAGAAGAAGACAAGGCCCGTGCCAAAGAAAAGCGCAACGTGGTTCGTGAAGCGAAAAAAATCCCTGAAGGAGATTTGCAGCTGATGGGTATGTTTCCAGCGCAAAATAAAGCGTATGATTTTGCAACAAAATTACGTGCTCAGGGACTGGATCCAATTGTTACCGAAGAAGATAGTGGGAAATGGTCTGTTAAAATTTTGAAGACGCCGGTTAAGTCAGGCGGGGCATAATGATAATGTTGAAAGAGAGAGGGAATCGTATGAATTGGCGTCGGTTATTGGCTATTGTGTTGATAGGGTTTATAGGTGTCATGCATGCTGTGCCTGTTTTTGCAGATTTGGAAGAAATTCAAATCGAAGAACAGTTGGCGTCGCGTCTTCAGCGTTATTTAGATGGCATCTATGGTAGTGGCAACTTTTTGATTCGGGTCGACGTTACGGTTACCTCACCTCGTTATGAAGTACAGTATACCAAGCAATCCGATGCAAAACTCAGGGAGACAAACCAAGGAAAAGTGAATATTTTGCCTGGATATCCAGTGATCAAAAACTTGGGTCCTGATTCACTCAATAAGTTACCCTTTGACTCGATTACGACATTGATTCGTCCGCAGATTCAAAAAATTGTTGTTGATGTTGTCGCTGACAAATCGTTTCCAAAAGGACAGGTTGGTCGTGCCCAACAGTTGATCAAAGAAGTTGTTGGATTGAAAGATGGTCGTGATGTGATCAATGTGTCGTATCGTCCTTTTAATGAAACGACACCTCCAACACAAAAAATAGAAATTATTCAGGCGCCGCAACCGTTGAAAACATTTCAGAATTTGTTTTATCTGTTGGTTTTGATTTTTGTTGTGATATTTATTGCTGTTTATGTATGGCTTCAAATTAAAAATACGGCGGTTGTGAAGTCCTTGAGTACCAGTCTTGCCACTGCGTCTGGTGGTTCTGGTGGTGCTAGTGTGAGTGTGAATCCTAGTTTTGAGATGCCAAAAGGTTCTGGTGGTTCTGGGGATATGAAGCTATCCACAGGCGCGCAGGTAAAGCGGTATTTTGATTTTGTAGATGAAGCCAACGTGGATAAATTGCAACATGTACTCAAAACAGAAAATTTGGGCATCGAAAATATTGTGGCTATTATTGCTTTTTTACCGCCAAATCTAGCCGCAACGGTTTTGTCTGATATGGATATCAAAGTGGTTGCTCAAATCAGTGTCGCGCTTTTGGAACAACGTATGATGCCGCGTGCCGCTATGGATAAATTGGAAAACCATATTCGTTCTGCTGTGGAATGTTTGGCGGGTGGCGAACCACGCTTTCAGCAACTTGTATCACACTTGTCTGGACCGACCAAAAAAGATCTACTTGAGATGCTGTCTGCAAATGCACCGGATGTCTATCGTCGCGTTCGTCCTCATGTTATTTTGTTTGAAGACATCAAGTTATTGTCGGATGACGAAATCAAGACCTTGTTGTCAGATGTTCGTATGGAGCTCTTTTCTGTGGCCTTGGCGTCTGTTGACCCAGATGTGTATGCTCGGGTAGATCAAAACTTGACCAAAAGTGCCCGTGATATGATCGCGCAATATTTGGACTTGCGCGGTGGGTCTGTTTCCGCGGAAGATATAGCACACGCGCAAGATACTATTTTGGCGACTGTCGCCAGATTAGAAACTGAAGGTAAACTTCAGTTGAAGAGTAAGTTGCTTTCCTAATGTGCCAGAGATTGTGAGGTCGTAAATTATGGATTTTATGTTGTTGTTTGGGTTGGGCTTGGCTGGATTTTCTGTTTTTTACGGGATTCCAGATATGGCACGTGATTACAAAATGTATTTGGATTTGTATTCCACGACAATTGTTATTGGGGGAACCATTTCGGCAACCTTGATTAGTACTTCCTATAAAGATGTTAAAGCTGTTGGCGGGGCATTTCGTTGTCTCTTGTTTAAACCAAAGAGGGTGGTTCCATCGGAGGCTGTGAAAGTGCTGGTTCGTATTTCTGAATTGGCGCAAAAAACCACAAAACAGGCATTGGTAGATGAAGTGCGTGGTGTGGGCGATGGCTTTTTGGAGCGTGCTTTGAGTTTGGTCGCGGCAGGTTTGGATAAAGACTTTATTCGACGCACATTAGAAACAGATATTTATGAAATTCAGCGTCGGCATGGGGCTGTCGCTGGAACTGTGCGTTTGATCGGGTCTTATGCGCCGATGTTTGGTGCTTTGGGAACTGTTTTGGGTATTGTAAAAGTACTGACAAACGTTACAAATGTGGATTCTGTTATTGCCGGGATGTCTTTGGCTTTGGTGACCACTATTTATGGACTTATTTTATCTTCCTTTGTCTTTATTCCCTTGTCGAATAAGTTGAAAAGCTTGAGCGCTAGCGAAGTCGTCACTAAGGAAATCATGATGGAAGGTGTTCTTGCTATTATGGATAAAGAAATCCCCTTAAAGGTAGAGCAGTATTTGAATGCTTACCTGGAGACGGGTGCGAAGAAGTCAGGAAAAAAATAGTATGCGGCGGCGGATACATGTAGAAGAGGATGCTGGTGAATTTGCTTCTGTCTATGGAGATATGATCACTTTTGTTGCCAGTTTTTTCATCCTGCTATTTATTTTGACTTATAATTCCAAGCAAGAACAAGATTTCTTGACCCAGTTGCAGCTTAAACTGGGTTCTGAAGCTACCAATCAAGAGCGAAAAACAGAAGATCTTTTTGTGAGTCAGCTGCAGGGGTTTATCAAAAAAGAAAAACTGGACGATATCGCTAAAGTATTGGTGGATGAGCAAAAAATAAAATTGGTCATGAGCACGCCGGTTCTTTTTGATTCGGCTAAAGCAGAGCTTCGTCCGGAAGGACGTAAGATTTTGGAAGGATTTGCACCTATTTTTAAGGGAACGAGTAATCCTGTTGTGGTAGAAGGTCATACGGATAATTTTCCGATTAAGACGGTTGAGTTTGCGTCCAATTGGGAATTGTCTTTTAAACGGGCGTTTTCTGTTATGCAATTTTTTATGAACCGGTTTAATTTTAAGCCAACCCAATTGACCGGTGTTGGTTATGGTGAATATCACCCGATTGTTCCCAATGTTTCTCATGAGAACAGGGCTAAAAATCGTAGAATAGAATTGAGTGTTATTCGTGTCACTGAAGCATCTGGGAAATAAGCACGTTTGAGCAGGGTGCACATGCCCTTCTTATCTGTAGGTGTGGGATGAAGCGTGAAATTTGAATGCATCTTATTCGACTGAATAAGGCGATATCTTTTATCAATTGGTAAGTTTGGTGTTACAGGTGAGGTGAGTCTATGGGAATAAGCGTTAATGCAGGTGGGGCAAGAGGTCGGAACATGTGGGATCCCTCTACCCAAGGTGTGAAAGCTTCTGGAGCATCAGGTGTAGAGAAACCTTTTTCTACCGAGGAAGCCCAGGCTGTGAATAGAAATGTTGCGGCATCGAATCCTGTTGAAACGGCAAAACCTGTTTCGGGTATTCGAGAGACACCGGCAGCGCCCGACAAGTCCCAGGCGGCAAGACCTGATGTTGCTAGACCTATGGATAAATCAGATATTGTCTCGCAATTGTTACGTATTCAAAAAGCGCCCACGCCTGATAATGTGCAGATTTTAACCACCTTGTTGCAATATGGATTGGAAGCTTCTGGTCAAAATTTTGAGCAAACACAATCGTTGTTAAAAGGTCGTAATAGTACATCTCTGGTAGAGTCTTCTGTGGCGTCTTTGTCCAAAGGCTTGGGCACTGCGCCTAAAAGTGTTGAAGTGTTGGCTAACTTTTTGAAAAATCCAGCGGCTATGTCCGGTCAGTTGCAACAAGTGCAAGTGGCTTTGCGTCACTTTCAGCAGGTCATGTCGTGGAGTCAGCAATTGTTCGACCCTGGTTTAATGGCCGGACTGTCTAGCATCTTGAGTGAGATGGATGACCAGTTTAAATTATGGACGAATAAAGATGACCCTATGTCGCTGTCTGCCCTTCAGCGATCAGGTATGATTCAAGATAGCAAAGCTTTGAGCTCTTTTTTGTCCGGATTGCAAGAACAATTGGTGGGTGCTGGGCGACATCGTACGCCGGAAGCCAAAGCGTTTCTGGAAAACTTAGGGATGTTGAGGGATCGTCTGAGTGGATTTACAGAATCACTGTTGGCCCATGAGATTTTGAGTGTGCATCAGAGTGCACAACACGTTGCTGGGGATAAGTATCTTTATTTTCAAGTCCCCAATATGTTGGCACAACAGCAGCAACCCATAGAGCTTCTTTTG
>JAGYJO010000104.1 GCA_018402095.1 bacterium | reverse complement strand
GGCTATAAATTGGCACGTGATGTCAGCATGGTATTTCAGGGGCTAGACCGACTCTGGGAAGTGATTACGTCAAAAGACGCAAAGAGGTTCGCCCTTTCAATCCCGTCATAGTATTATTGAGGTACTATAAAAAATTCAGCCATGAGGAGAGTCACCATGCCAAAAGCTATTAATGAAGGATTTGAGCGTATCCAAAAACGGGGCAGCCGGATTGTCGCAGAGGGTAACCACATGTTGGGTGCTGCCGCGTTGATGATTGCCGCCGGTGTTATCAACCAAGTCTCCGATCGCAAAAAACCGTTTATTACGGTGGTGAACTCCTATACGACACAAATTCCAGGGCATGCGCATTTGAATGTTTTGGGTGAGCGCTTGGTCTCTTTGCTCAAAGAGCGTGGCTACAATGTCTGGTATGCCAACGTGGGCGGCTGTGTGGATGATGGTATCGCCATGGGGCATTTTGGGATGAAATATTCATTGCCCTCCCGTGAGCTAATTACCGATCAGATCGAAACCATTGTCGGGGCGCACCCTTGTGATGCTTGGATTGGTATTGGGAATTGCGACAAAATCGTACCGGGGATGCTCAATGCGATGGCGCGTCTCGATATTCCGGCGTTGTATGTGAGTGGTGGTCCCATGTTGGCCGGTGCGGACCATTCAGATTTGGTGACGGTTTTCGAAGGTGTGGGCCAAGAAGCGGCTGGCAAGATTACCGAGAATGAATTGATCAAAATAGCCGAGAAAGCCTGCCGTACCTGTGGCAGTTGTGCGGGGATGTTCACGGCAAACTCTATGAACTGTTTGGCAGAGGTTTTGGGCCTGGCCTTGCCTGGAAATGGCTCTATTCCTGCCGCACGTTGGGTGGATAAATCCAAAAACACATGGGAAATCAACCCTGATCGTATTGCGTTGTTCACCACGATTGCGGACCAAATTGGTGTGTTGTTGGAAAAAAATATTCGTCCTTCAGATATCTTGAGCAAAGGGTCTATCGACAATGCCTTTATTTTGGATTTGGCGATGGGTGGATCGACCAATACGGTTTTGCATACGTTGGCATTGGCCCATGAAGCCGGGATCGATTATCCCCTAGAGCGGATCAACCTTCTTGCGGATGTGACACCAAATGTGTGCAAAGTATCGCCGTCTAGACCGGACGTGCATGTGGAAGATGTGAACCGCGTGGGTGGTATTCCTGCGATTCTCAAAGCGGTTATGCAGCATGAAGGGCATCAGTTTAATCCGGACCTTCAAACCTGCATGGGGAGCCTTCGGGACCAGATCGATGCGGCACCGGATGCGGATGGCGACGTGATTCGTATAGGCGAGAATGCCTTTTCTCAAGTAGGTGGTTTGGCCATTCTATATGGCAACATTGCACCAGATGGTTCGGTAGTGAAAACGGCCGGGGTTGATGATGATATGATGGTTTTCGAAGGTGCCGCCAAGTGTTATGACTCCCAAGAAGATGCCCTGACGGCTATCTTGCGTGGCGATGTCAAAAATGGAGATGTGGTTGTCATTCGCTATGAAGGACCGAAGGGTGGGCCAGGGATGCAAGAGATGCTGTCCCCAACGTCGGCACTCAAAGGTCGTGGTACCAAAGCGGCCTTGATTACGGATGGTCGTTTTTCCGGTGGGACACGTGGCTTGTCGATTGGACATATGTCGCCAGAAGCTGCCGCTGGTGGGCCTATCGCCGCGATCCAAGATGGAGATATGATTCAAATTGACGGACATAAGCGTACGATGAATGTCATGATTTCCGATGAAGAGTTGCAGTCACGGCTTGCACAGCTTCCTAAGTTTGAGCCCCCGATCAAGCGTGGGTGGTTGGGACGCTATAGCCAGCATGTTTTGAGTGCCAATACTGGCGCTGTTATGGATAACGGCTAAAGCTTTTTAGCAAGGGTTACCCCGCCCTTTGGATGCAAGTTCAACGCGGAGCAATGAACTGGTAATCGATCCTGCTATGGGCAATCGCTTCCTAACAAGGATTCAGGGGGCGTAGCCCCCGAAAAAAGACCTCGTGCTCGCCTCTGGCGAGCACGAAAATAGAGCTAAAAGGGCTGGTACCCTTTTGAGTCCCCTCTCTCTAGGATCTGCTTACTGGTATGGTGCTAATCGGTATGGTGTGATTTAGTGACCTTAGCGTGATAGTGGGCACTAACATCGCCTGGGCTTTTGAGCCGGCTTTAAAGCATTTTTGATCATATCAAACTCGTAATGAAATCCTAATCCGTTTGTTTCAGTAATCCATGACCTATTGCTTAGTGCGTGGTTACTCTTTTTTCTGTTTGGAAGGATCTAGGAGATTGCTATGAGTCAGTTGACTATAGGTGTTGTTGGGACCTCGAAGAAGCAGGATGAGCGACGTGTTCCTATTCACCCGGCGCATTTTTGCCGATTACCAGAGGCCATTCGACGTCAAATGACATTTGAAGAAGGTTATGGACTTCGTTTTGGTGTGTCGGATGCAGAAATTTCAGCACAGACAGGTGGTGTTGCAACCCGGTCTGAGCTGTTGGCCACCATGGATGTGACGATGATGGCCAAGCCTATGCTGGCGGATTTGCAAGAGCTTCGTGAAGGTGGCATTCTCTGGGGGTACCCCCATTGTTCTCAGCAACGTGCGATTACGCAGGTGGCGATAGATCGCAGGCAGACATTGATCGCATTTGAGGATATGTTTATTTGGCGGTCTAGTGGTGAGATGGGGCGTCATAGTTTTTATAAAAATAACGAAATGGCAGGTTACTGTGCTGTTCTACATGCGCTGCAGCTCAAAGGTATCGATGGACATTATGGCAACCAACGTAAAGTGGTTATTTTCAGCTTTGGGGCGGTTAGTCGTGGGGCGATATATGCGCTCAAAGCACATGGGTTTCGTGACATTACGATATGCATTCAGCGACCCGATGAAGAAGTCCGCGAAGAAGTTTTGGATTGTCATTATATTCATTTAAGAGAAGGCGTTGCTGGCGAATCGCGCATGATGCTGGTAGAGCATGATGGTTCTGAGCGGCCGTTAAGTGACTTGCTTGGGGAATCAGAGATTATCATTAACGGGACATTTCAGGATCCCAACCACCCCATTTATTTTGTGACGGAATCCGAAAAATCCTGTCTCAAACCGGGGTCTCTAATCATAGATGTGAGCTGTGATGAAAATATGGGGTTCTATTTTGCGAAGCCAACGACATTTGAGACCCCTATGTTTCGGGTGGATGGTGTTGATTATTATGCCGTTGATCACACGCCGAGTTATTTGTGGGAAAGTGCCTCACGGGCTATTTCTGCAGCGTTGATTGTATATCTCCCTACAGTGATCGGTGGTCGAGATAGTTGGGAAAAGAATGAGACCATACGCAGAGCGATTCCTATCAATAGAGGCGTGATTCAAAATCCTGCTATTCTTGCCTTCCAAAACCGCAAGGCGGCGTACCCGCATGAGGGGGGTAGCCTCACTTTATCCATGACTGGGGTTAAGTAAAAATCCTGTAAGCACGGCTGGCACCAGTGTTCGTTGTGTGCGTTCCTCTCTAAGTATGGCTAGGCAGTGTTTGCAAAACGTTGCTTAGTGATCGTTTTTTCGTAGGGGACTATGCGCTTCGAGGATGAGTCCCCCTTCGCTAAAGCTACGGCGGACTCATCCTTGACCTCCAGGGATTGAAAGGGCTATCGCCCTTTCAATCCCTCTCCCCCTAGGAAACAGTTATATGTTGATTAACCTTGCATATTGAAAACAAACTTTTTAATATGCAAGGATGATATCTCGTTTGGCTGTTCATAATGTTAGAGAAGCATTGTCTCGTCAGGCGGCTGTTGGGCTGATCGGACCACGTCAGGTTGGGAAAACCACGCTGGCGCATGAGATATCGGATAGTCGTCCCTCTATTTACCTCGATCTTGAGTCTAAAACGGATAGGGATAAGCTGACAGATCCAGAATTGTTTCTCAAGAATTATGAAGATAAATTGGTGGTGTTGGATGAAATTCACCGTATGCCAGAGCTCTTTCAGACGCTTCGCGGACTGATTGACCAAGGTCGTCGGAAAGGGAATCGAACGGGGCGGTTTTTGGTATTGGGGTCTGCAGCTATTGACCTGCTACGACAATCTGGGGAAAGCTTGGCGGGCCGTATTGAGTATATTGATCTTGGCCCGCTGAATGTTTTGGAGATCGATACGCATAATAACGCTATTAATGACTTATGGCTGAGAGGTGGCTTTCCGGATAGCTATCTTGCCCGAAATGAACAAGATAGTTTCCGTAATAGGAGAAGCTTTATCCGTACGTATTTGGAGCGAGATGTGCCTCAATTTGGGCCCCGGATTCCCAGTGAAACCCTGGAGCGCCTATGGACCATGCTCGCGCATAATCAAGGGACACTCCTCAATGCCTCGAAATTGGGAGCTGGGCTTTCGATCAGTGCGCCAACGGTGACCACCTATATTAGTTTACTGGTGGATTTGTTATTGGTTCGTCGATTGTCTCCCTATCACGCGAATGTAGGCAAACGCTTGGTTAAATCACCCCGAACCTATGTGCGTGATAGTGGGCTTTTGCATGCCCTGTTGGGTATTGGAGATCTGAATGAATTGTCGGGGCATCCGGTTGTAGGGAAAAGCTGGGAAGGCTTTGTGATCGAATCCTTATTGGCCGTTGCACCAGAGCGGACACAGTCTGCTTTTTATGCGACGGCAGCAGGCGCTGAAATAGATTTGGTGATGGAGTTTGGTGGGGAGAAGGGGCTTTGGGCGATTGAGATCAAACGTGGGTTAACGGCAAAACCTGAGCGTGGTTTTTACAACGCGTTGGCTGATTTACAACCGAAAAAAGCCTTTGTGATTCATGCTGGCACTGACCGCTATCCTCTGGGAAATGGGGTGGAGGCCATTGGGTTACGTGAATTGGTGGAGATGGTAGAGGGGATGTAACCTTGCATATTGAAAACGTTGTTTTCAATATGCAAGGTTGGTTTGGCGTGAGCCTTACGAAAAGAATCGACCACCCCGTCAGGCTGCGCCGCCCCCCTTCCTCTAGGCGCGGGGACTTTAAAACAAATGTCTTATTCCCCTCTTTGAGAGGGGTGCCCGCAGGGCGGGGTGTGCGTTTTAAGGGGTTCACACCAAGATTGAGGCTGTAAACATCGTGGACTGGTAACTCTTTGCGGATAAAAAGCCATGCGAGGCCCACCCCCTGCCCCCTCCCAGGAGGGGCAGGCGTCTTTTTCGAGGATTCGTCCCCCTTCGCTAAA
>JAGYJO010000103.1 GCA_018402095.1 bacterium | reverse complement strand
CGAGCTCATCCCCTATTTATTGTCGGTGATCCCGTCCACTATCACCCGTATCATTACTGTCGACGAAGTCAAAGGCATTCCCGTAGCCTATTCAACATCAGGCAAAAAAACCGTATTTGAAGGGATAACCGGGGCCCAAGATTTGGTCATCTATCCCACGGCATATTGTGTCGGGATGGATATCCAACACGAACCAGGGACAATCGCCTTGGTCACCTTGTCTGGAGAAGGCATTACCGACCTCATTCAACCAATCGGAAGAATGCGACACTACAACCGCCCCTTGGTATTCAAGGACGCCAAATTGGTATCCGGACACGCTATCCGGTTTGCCATGACACCAAAGGTAGCAAATCGAATTCGTGCGGACAGAAATATGCAAACCACCTCACCATTAAGACCCGCGTCGGTGCTGGAACATGGCCTATCACTTGAATACAAACGACAAGATCATTTGGCGTTGCTGGAACTAGAACAAGCCACACAACATGAAATCGAAAAAGAGGACATCCAACGTCTTCGAACGGAAACCCTCAATCCTGTTGCACCCTTAAACAAGAATACCCCCCTACCAAAACGCAACGAAAAAACAGGTAAGGACACAGACATCCTCATGACCCCATTGGATGCCGTAAAACAATGGATCCATGCCGCCCAGCCAGACTGGCCATCTGGCAAAGTAACGCAAATTGCAAATACGCTCATAGATGACCGAAAAGACAGATTGGCCGCTATCAAAAAAATCACTGTCCCCATTAGCCCCGGAAGGGGTGCCACGGTTCGGCTCACCTCATTGGCGGTTGAAACAGATGCGGAACAATCACGGTCATCGGCGCTATCTTTAGCACTACCCACAGACAATAAACTGAGTATCACGTGTAGAGACATTGCAACATGGCAAACAACGCTATCCAGAACCACGACATCGGGGTTCAAACAAATACAGCAGCCAAGGCCCACTACCGATGCCTTTAAACTGATACAACACCCCACCTTTGAATGGATGTCAGGTCATGAGGCTATTCGGCGCTTAGCATGTGTCGGTATCAACGATAGTCCACGGCAGTTGTTCATCTTCCCAGAAATCATGTGTGGTCCATTGGCCCGCTGCGTCCAGAACGGGGACTTGTCACTCGCGATCTCACATATTGGCGTGCGTGGTATTGGGGCCTATCTCTCAGCGCATGCCAATGGCAGCACTAGCGATTGGATTCTCGACCCAAGGGTAACACTCACCGCCAAATTGGCTCTGGGAATTGCAGAACTATCCTTACCTGAAGTCGAGCAGCTCTCAGAATTGGCGAAAAAAAATGCATCTACCATAGAACGCAGGCAGTCACAAATTCGCAGACGAACACCGTTGACGACGTAGTCGACAAGACGCGGCTTCGCCATAAACACACACCTTCAAATAAACTGAAATTTTAGAACTTTCCAGCCGATAACCCTATAGAAAAGGAGCCACACCTATGTTCACCAGAAATGTCGCTAACGCCCCGCGCGTCACCCAATTCCTCAAAAATATCGCCCACGCCCCCACGCACACACCAAAGACAATAGCCAAAAGACAGATCTCCAACACCGCTCAGGCCATCATGACCGACCCCTATATAATGATGACATATACACCTGTAGCACTCTACACAGCCGCCAAAGCCATGGAATGGACACAGCAATACACGACACCCAACCCAACCATTCAAGCCATCACAAAAACCAACACCAACCGAACAGATTTCGACGACAAAAACATCAAACACGCTATCCAAACACTCTTTTCATCTCCAGAAACCCTAGTAGGGTTCAATCAAATCATCGAAGGTCTTTCTGACAAGAAGCAGGCACAAAATCCCGCTTGCTGGACAGGAAAAAAAGCATGCGGCAATATGAGCATCCTCGTGTCTGTTGTCCTAAAACATCTGGGATTGTCACCCAAGATAGTGGGCATCATGGACGAAACCCTAGATCTTTACGACATACAGACGTCCGGATGGCACAGTGGCAAAGCCCCACAACATGTCTGGGTAGCAATCGATACTATCGGTAATAAAAAACTAGAAAAACCACTCTGGATCGATCTCACATGTCGCCAATTCACAGGCCTACCAACATCAAAAACGTCCCTAGATGTGCCCCATGGCCTCATCGGATTCAAAGACGAGTTCCTTAACGCTACAGGGCCTTATCGGGAACAGTGGGAAAACGAAAAAAATGTCACTGATTTTTTTGAGCGCTATGTCACCCAGTTGGAAACAGAGCTTTATCACGACATACAGGCCCATGATCGCTCCTTTTTGGAGTTTCCGTTTATGGCCACACAACAGGTACATGACGGTCTATACACCCTATTGAATACACTAAACGATAGAAAATAAAATTAAGGACACACACGATAGAACGACTAAAAATCGCCCCCCAATGACACCATTTTCTCACAAACACTGCGCCCTACCAAAACCCCAAAAAGGCCCTTACACCGCCTGGCAAGAACGCTATGACAGTCTGAGTCAACCGCCCAGACAAACACTTGCAGCTCTGTCTCGCCTATGGCTTTGGCTTTTCCAATATGGCAGTGCGGTCGCGCCACTCTGCACAAGCGACCGAAACACTATCCCTCCCGATCAGTCTCCATTTGTATCGGAATTTATTTATCTACGCACAGCCGCCAGTACCTACCTCACCAAACAATTGGAACAAATAGAAACCCCTACTCGGCATCAACACAACCTCGTCACGGTTGTCCCTCATGCGGCGATTCGCGCGCTACAAGCCGTGTATCAAAGATACGGTTTTGAGGGTTCCCGAAACAGCGTTCACGACAAACAAAACACTCAAACAGACAATAAGCACACAGATCAAAGCCGCCGCACTACAAGACAAAACCATTTGGATACAGATACCCACACCACAGGTTCCCACGGATTTGCAATTCATGTCTGTACTGACAAAACTACCCCGTCTACCGAACAAGAAACAATACAAGCTGTTATGGTCGTTTCATGACATCAACACAAACAAAGGCACAACTGAGCTGCCCCTCACCGTCATCTGTGGAAAAAAACATCTATTGTGGGACCATCCCCAATTCTTGAGTCACGCCGGCTATGGTCCAGACAAAGCCAGTGTCGACATGATGGTGATCAAGCTCCATTTGGCATGTAATCCAAAGGTTTTTCTGGAATCTGTGTTTCCATTTATCCCACGAAGAGTCCCGATTGCCTTCGGCAATCGGGTTCATTCTTTTGAAAGGGCTAACGCCCTTTCGATCCCTGGTACAGACATGACGATTTATCAGCAGCTTGGCGATTTTTGGGCGTCTCGTTTTGACGCCATAAAAAGCACCCTTCGTGACGACTTGCGTCAAAACGCCGAAATCAACGTATTGATCACCCAACTAGAAGACACGCTTCATACCGCAAAAGCGAAGCTGCAGACTGTCAATCTGAAAGAACAATACGCATCCATCCGTACAATGGCAGATACGATCTTGGTCGCCGAAACCCTCTGTGACACAGCGCCTATGGGCCCGGCAGACCTAACCTGTTTTGACACAAAAAAGCCAGACCGTCTCTATCTCACGACTTACGGCATGACCGCACTGACAGGGGCCATACTCAGCTACAAACAAGCATATTCAACGACGAAGCCTGTCATTGCGACCATGTCTCACACCTATTTCGAAACATCGGGTCTCATCGAAACCATCAAAAGTACAGCACCCGACTTTTGTGATCACCGTCCAGGTATTGGCCGTATCGCAAACATCCCAGCAGACACCGACATTCTCGTCATCGAGCCGCACCCCAATAATGTTGCGACAAAAGCACCCGTCACAGCACCGTCTCTGGAAGAGCTAGCGGCCAAGCTTCGTGCCATGAGCACATACAGAGAACACCCCATATTGGTCGTCATGGATATCACCATCGGCGTCCTATCCGATCCCAAGTTTGAAGCCTTTATTCAGACCGTATCAGACCTCATTGAGTCGCAAAAACTCCATGTCGTCATGGGTCAAAGCTTGGTCAAGTTTGGGACCTTAGGCATAGATGTCGCATCATCAGGTTTGGCGATGGTTTGGTCAAAAGACGCAAACTATGTAAATACCACCCATACGATGCTATCCGATGGAGCAGCACCGGCCCATGTACAAGCTTTTTACAAACAGCTGCTCACAGCAGGACTGCCCTTGGCAACGGCCTACTTGGAAACCATTCGTGACAACACACAAACATTATCCGACCAGATCCTAGGAAAATTGACAGCAATCAATATGGGTGATCGCGAAGTCCGGGTCATGGACATTCATCCCAATTTGGATCGTGGCACATGTTACATTGGCATTGATTTCGATGCATTTGCAGCCCAATTCAACGACGACACCACGGTAGAAACCATCGCAACCAAGGTCCTCTCTACCCTCCAAGAAATAGCCAAAGACGATTCTCTCACCCTCACCAGCCGTAGTAGCTTCGGCTTCCCCTTTGCCAACGCGACAGTATGCGGCAGCGCCATCAGACTCACCGTTGGCATTGAATCCGAAGAAACCATCACCCAACTGGCAGACGTCATCGCCCTTTTAGGCATAGGTCTCAAATGGCATACACAAGATCTATCAGAAACCAGGATAGATTGTACGGTGAATACACATATCAGCCCGGGAATCGCCAGTTATCTGAACAGCACCCGCAAACAAAAAACGCCAGATCTCACAGCGTCCAAATTGACCGACATCTTGCAAAAAATCGTCACCATCGCCAGAGAAACTCGGGTGGGTTTTTCCCGAGAACTGCTCTCCGTAGAAGAGCTTTGTGTCGGTGAATATGAAACAGAAGATGGATTTGAGCCCGACTTTCAGTGGCAGGAAACAGGCAAGGGAACCCTATCTTGGAGACCTGGCAACACTCACTTTGAGTGGCAACACCAAACAAATACAAGCAAAATCGACTATCTGGATCTAGACCATAGCTATGACCTGAATACGAACACACGCAGCAATCTCGCCATCACACTGCTGAGCATCGAACAAAGCGCATATCTGTTTGATGAGCATCATTTGAATGCAAAATTACCCCATGGCATGAACCGTTGCTTACTATACGCCTTTGGAAACAACGAGGACACGTATGACATATGGTCTTGCGATCCTCTAGATGCAGAGCCAACCCTGAGAAAAATCAAAGTAGGCGATGGCACCCGCATCAATGGCCGTCATTATCCGCCAGACAAAGTGTTGATTTACCACAACGGTGTCTACTGGAAACAGTCTGAACTCGAAGGGGCATCTCTTA
>JAGYJO010000102.1 GCA_018402095.1 bacterium | reverse complement strand
TGCCATATCCAAGTAGTCTGCCGAAGCCACTATTTTTTCGTCATAACAACGGGCCGCTTCATTGACCATAATCAGTATCAAACGATCCACAATTTCAGCCGAAGCCATCTTTTTCTGACGTCGATTAATCAACCCATAAATAGCATCATTTACTTTTTTCTTGCCTGTATGCACATAAAAACCACGGCCACTCTTTTTGCCAGACAACTCCTTTTTTTGATGAATGGTCTCAAAGCTAGAGGCGACTTTCATTCTATCTGGATAACCAGATTCCAAGTGTTTCGCGACTTTATAGCCCACATCCAAACCAACCTCATCCGCCAAAGCCAATGGGCCCAAAGGCATCCCAAAAGCTTCAATTAAAGCATCCACATTCGCAATATCCGCACCATCTTCTAACAAGTGAATGGCTTCATTAACATAGGGAATCAAGATACGATTCACCAAAAAACCAGGACAGTTTTGAACAACAATAGGTGTTTTTCGCAATGTTTTGGACAACGAAACAGTAGCCGCTACCGTTTCTGGAGAAGTCTTTGCACCAGGAATAACTTCGATCAAGGGCATTCTATTCACAGGACTAAAGAAGTGCATGCCAATAAAACGATTCGGATTCTCTAAGGCTGACGCCATTTCCGTAATTGAGAGAGCCGATGTATTCGACGCGATAATCGTATCCACCCGTACTTCTTTTTCGAGTTCTGAGAAGACTTTTTTCTTGATGGCCATATCTTCGATAACCGCTTCAATCACCACATCCGCACGCTTAAATCCAGAGTAATCCAAAGTCCCAGAAATACGCTGCATCCCCATGACCACCTCATGTGCCTTGATCTTACGGATTTTTTTCAGACGTTGATACACTTTCAATGCCGCCGCATAGCCTTTGGAGATAGCAGACCACTGGAGGTCTTTCATTCGGACAGAAATACCTTGCGCGCTAGCCAACCAAGCAATTCCGCCACCCATCAAGCCAGCACCAAGAACCCCCATCGTTTCCACAGAGAAGCGAATAGAACGGGCATCTCCCAGGTCTGATTGAGAGTCTTTTTTCAACGCTTCTTGGATGAAAAACAAAGAAATCAAATTTTTGCATACCGACGTAGGGGCCAAGACAGAAAACAAATCAGCCTCACGCTTGAGCCCCGCGCTCAGTGAACGTAACACACCATAACGAACCGCTTTAATCGCATGCAATGGCGCCGGATAATGACCTTTTGTCGCAGCCATCACCTGACGTTTGGCCATCACAGACACCAACCAAACCCCAATCGGCGAACTATCCAAAAACAAAGTCGTCATAGAACGACGATCACGTCGGGCACGTTTAATACGTTTCGCGCGAGATATCGCATCCGAAACAAAGGCCAACACTTCTTCATCAAAAAAAGCGGACGAGACAACACGATCAGCCAAGCCTAGTTTTTCAGCTTTGCGACCATCCACAGCCTTACCACTCACGATCATAGGTAATGCTGCTGAGATGCCAATAAGTCGGGGCAGTCTTTGCGTCCCACCAAATCCGGGAATAATGCCCAAGTTCACCTCAGGAAGGCCAAGAATAGTTTTCGGATGATCAGAGACTACGCGAAAGTCACAGGCCAAAGCCAACTCCAAGCCCCCACCCAAACAAGCACCGTGAATAGCCGCAATTGTAGGGATATTAAGCTTACTCAGTTTATTCAAAACAGTCTGTCCTGCAACCGCTTTTTCACGGGCATCAGCAACCGTATTAATACCTGCAATCTCCTGAATATCTGCACCCGCAATAAAAATATCCGGTTTCCCACTACGAATCACAAGCGCAGAAAGGCCCGATATTTGGGCCGCAGACTCAATAGCCTCTACGAAAGAGGCCATCACTGGCGTCGTTAATTTGTTTACTTTTTCCCCTACTAGATCGAAGGTAAGAACCCCAACGGATCCCTTTTTCTCAAAAAACCACGACATTAGTTGACCTCCAAAATAAGAGACGCACCCTGACCACCACCAATACACAAAGTAGCCAACCCACGTTGTTTTCCTCTGCGACGCAATTCTTTGAGCAATGTAATGATCAAACGGGTTCCAGAGACACCCACAGGGTGACCCAAAGCAACAGCGCCACCATTCACGTTTAAAATAGTCGGGTCTATTTCACCCAACGCGCCATCCAGACCCAAATGCTGACGACCAAACTCTGGGGATGCAAAGGCCGCCATATTGGCCAAAATCTGCGCCGAAAAGGCTTCATTCATTTCAATCAACTCAATGTCAGCCATAGTCAAACCCGACTTACGCAATACCACAGAAGACGCATAGACAGGCCCCAAGCCCATACGTTCAGGGTCCAAGCCTGCATAGGCATAGTCCCGAAGATACCCCAAAACAGGTAAGCCCAAAGACTTTGCACGACTCTCAGTCATCAAAAGAACAGCCGCGGCACCATCTGTCAGCGGGCATGCATTGCCAACCGTAACCGTACCATTTTTCCTGTCAAAATAAGGTTTGAGTTTCCCAAGCGCTTCCAAGGATTGGGACCCACGAGGACCATCATCCTCACTCAATAGCTTGTCGCCGGACTCAGAAGGGTAAACGACAGGCACAATTTCATCGCGTAACACCTCTTTAGCAGCAACTGCTTTCAAGTGACTGTCCAATGCATATTGATCCTGAGCCTCACGGTTGATGCGAAATTCACGTGCAATGTTTTCCGCCGTCAATCCCATAATCAGTCCACAGGTCGGGTCTGTCAAACCTTCCATGACACCAATTACCGGCGTCAAAAAAGCTTTCAAAGGCAAGCGCATCAAAAGCTTAAGTTTATCCATTGGTTTTTTGGCACGAGACAACAACTCAAACCAGCGCGTTGCCTCAGCGTTGTACAGCAAGGGGGATATTCGACATCGACTCTGTACCACTCCGCTAAAATCACGTCAGCTTCTGCCAGCCAAAATCTTATTCGCCGCCGTCGTCACAGATTCCATACCAGAGGCACAATTTCTATGCACCGTATACGCAGGCACTGCTTGGGAATACCCGCTTTCAAGGCAATAACACGCGGGAATTTGCCGCATTCCGCAGGCTGTGCCACATTGCCGATAATGACTTCATCTATGTCCGCTGGATTCCAGTTCAAACGAAACAAGAGCTCCTTCACAGGAAGCGTTCTAAATCATCCGCTGTAATATTTAGAGCCCCACCGCTGTATAAATGGGGTCTGACACCATCGACAATTGCAATTCTTTCTTTCATAACAGGCCGCCTCCTAGTTATCCACATCTGTAAATAGTGTCGTATCTGGTTCTGACGAGACCTGCATAACCGCTCTCATACAGAGTTCTATTTCTGACGCATATTTTTTATAAATAATCTTCGTCTCAATTTCAGAGAAGGCGTCATCCCCCACCCCGCGAAAATTCCTGAGGTAACAATAAAACTTTTTCACTTGTTCAAAGTTTGCCAATTCAGCCAATGCTTGATCACAGCATAATAAAAAGACTGAACCTCTTTGTGTGCCAAAAGGGTTTCCACATCATCTGTACTAATATTTCGTGCACGTGCCCATTTGTTTAATTTGATAAAATCAGGCACCAACAATGCCGTAAGATAGTTATGGTTTTCGCCAACCACCACAGCCTGAGAAATAAATTTACTGGATGTCAAACGAAGCTCAACCATCTGCGGCGGTACTTTTTTACCATTTGAAAGAACAATAATTTCTTTCTTGCGATCCACAATGCGAATAAACCCTTCGGCATCTATTTCCGCAATATCACCCGTATGAAAAAAGCCATTATCATCGATCACCTGTGCGGTTTCTTCCGGCAGGTTATGATAGCCCTTCATAACCGTCGCACCTTTGACAATCAGCTCACCATCCTCCGCCAAACGCACATCCAAACTCGGCAAGGCTTTCCCAACGGTTCCAAATTTATAAGCATTAACGCGGTTACACGCTATGACCGGCGAAGTTTCTGTCAGACCATAACCCTCTATAATCAAAATCCCAAGATGCGAGAAAAAACGACCCAAATCCTTGGACAAAGGGGCGCCACCAGAAACAAAAAACCGTAAACGACCACCCATACGTTGTTTGATTTTGTGGTAAACCAAGCGATACGCCACATAATGTTTGAGACGCAACATAAAAGGAACCGTCCCATGTCGGGTCAAGGCATTATGCCACTGCTGCCCCACTTTCAAAGCCCAAAAAAACAAGTTTTTTTTAATACCGGTCAAACTATCCAAAATTCCGGCCTGCATTTTCTCATACAACCTCGGAACACTGATCATGGCTGTCGGTTTTGCCAGTCCAATATCATCTCGAACAGTATCAATACTCTCAGCATAATAAATCGTACCGCCAATAGCCAAAAGGGTATAATAACCAGCTGTACGTTCAAACACATGCGATAGCGGCAAAAATGACAGAACAACATCTTCAGAGCTCAAAGGAATAACGGCCAAAATATCACGAACATCTGCCAAAAAATTCCCGTGAGTCAACACAACCCCCTTAGGGTTGCCCGTCGTACCAGACGTATAGACAATACTCGCAATAGTTTCGTGAGAAATACGATCAATACCATCCAAATGGGCCTCGCGCTCTGGATCCGTTGCCAAAGCGCCGCTTGTCATCAAATCATTGTAAAAAGAAACAGCGGCTTCTTCTGCGTTGTTAGTACCCGTAGCGTCGATCAAAACAATTTCTTTTAAACCCGGACAGGCTTGCTTGTGTTTTACAATTTTATGTAGCTGATCGGACGTCTCTACGATCACAACCTTGGCATCTGAATCTTTGAGCATATACGCGATTTCAGAAGCGGTAAGCGTGGCATAAATAGGCACATTAATCGCACCAAGCGACAAAATAGCCAAATCAGAAACGGCCCATTCAAAACGGTTATGACTAATAAGGGCCACTTTATCACCAGCAACTACCCCTAGTTTAGATAGGCCCAAAGCCAAAGACTGAACGCGTTGAAAAGCATCTAGAAAAGTAAGCCCCCGGTAAGCCCCATTTTCCTTGATATAAAAACCTGTACGCTCACCACGTAGTGAGAGTTGGTGCAAAAGCAAATGCACCAAATTTTTCATGGATTCCATTGTGCATTCACTTCCATGAGTATACCACCCGTTAAAAAGGCATAAGCGTTATACGCCATTGCAATCAAAAGCCCTAAAGTAAAAAAAAAGGCCGGAACAATAACAGCACCAGAAGCCAACGACAAAAGCAAAGAACCTGAAAAAAACATATCTGCGCGAAAAAAAGCCACCAAGACACTCAGCACAGACACGCCCAAATAAATCA
>JAGYJO010000101.1 GCA_018402095.1 bacterium | reverse complement strand
TGAAGGTGTACATCTCTTTTTCGACGATGTCTGTGCCGTCACCGATGCCACGCTCGAAAAGGTCGGTTAATTCAAATATAGGGGTTCTGATTTCTTGATAATTGTACGCGCTAAAGATACTCCGAGCGGTATCTTCAACATGGTGCCAATAGGGCATTTCTTCGGGCAATATATCCCGTGTGCCACGGGGTAAAGGGTATTTGAGACTCATAGTAAATCTATTGTTTCAAGCAAGGCTGTTTTTGACAAGGCGGGAGTGGGTGGAGGCTCCTTTTTTTTCTCGGCTAAGCCGAAAAAAAAAGGAGCCTTATTCCCCGTTCAATGCCTCTCTGCTAAGAATCGCGATTACTTGTTTGTTTCTTGATTGGGTGGCGTTTTGTGCTCAATACTGTTTAAAGAAAAGTTGGATATAGAATTAGTATTGGGATTGGGTTCTGTTTTAGGTCGTTTTGTAACACTTATGCTTTCTGCCATTTCCTCGGCTTCTTTTTTTATTTTGTTGTGAGTGGTGATTCCTTTGTAGAGTCCATAACCCACGCCAATCGCGATGGGTAACATTTTTGATACATTTGACATGATAAGTCTCCTTTAATTGATGGTTTTATCCCAGCGTATCATAACTCGCTTTCAATTCAATGCCTTCTGGCGTAGCGTGCATCATCCTTCCTAATTCCTGGTAGTCTATACTTGGGTGGTCAATTTCATTGCTTATTGTTGTGGCTATATATTGCTTTGCATCATCTGTCGTCAGTTTAGACTCTAAAAATTTAACGACTGGTGCGGCTGGTGATCCTAACGGTGTTAACGCAGATGCAATTCTAATGCCTGCAACAATATATTCTGATGCTAGTTCACCTTGTGTTTTTGATAGATCTCCTTCTGGTGTTGTTTTAAGAGTTTCAGATAATTCATTGATACGATCGAGGGATTTTTCAGTTTTTTCAAACGTATTGAATGCTGATAAAGGACGCAGTGCCTGTTCACTAAACTTCAACGTGCCGGATAACAGTGAACTATTCAAACCAACAAGTGACACACCTTCTTTAACCATTTTGACAGAATCTGAAGCCACTGAATGGATGTGATCAATGAGTGTGGATATATCGTGATTCATTAATGCTGCATTTTCGGTAACTATATCTATAGATTGAGAGGTTGATAGTATCGTTAATCCTTTTTGGATCATTTGAAGTGGTTTTTGCATGTTTGGTGGGACCACTTTTTCTAATTGAGATAGACACGCGGATACTGTGTCTACGATCTTTTTTTGGTCTGAAATAGTGGCCGTGCTTTGTTGTGTTTTAAATAGCATTTCAATATTGCTTGTGATTAAATTTTTATCGGAATCGATAAGGGCTAAAGCCGTTGACGGTCGTGTGCGTTCCACCGTCTCTATCACTTTGTCACGTAATTCTATGAGTTTTTCAGCTTTTGCATGTGCATCACCTTCTTTTAAAGTAGCGGCATATTCTTTTGAGAGATCTTGCAACTCATCGCTAAACAATAGTGTTTTCAGCGACGCTAGGCTTGGAATGCCTAACGATTTTTCGTGAATTGTACCTTCTGTTTCTATTTTTGTGCTGGCACTTGGTAACGGTGATTCACTTTTAAGCTTAGATGACACACTTTGAAGAACATCATTTAATTCAAGGAAAGCGTCGTTGATATCCCGTGAAATAGTGGCGTCACTCTTAGGGGCTAACCCTAAGCCAATACCAGACATGCTGCTTTTCATATCAGCAAACGTAGTGTGTATTTTTTCTTGTCCCAATAACATACCTCTTTTCAAGGTATCCTGTGTGTCATCACTCTGCAGTATGCTAGCAACCACAGCTTTAGGAATGATGGATGTTAGTCCTAATGGCATTTGCATCCCGGCACTGGAGTGACTGGTGACGCTTCCTGCGTCCATGAAAAGTTTTCCGGCATCGGCGAATTTGCTTTCGGGGAGTGGGGTCATGTTGAACGCGCTTCTGGCGGCCCCACTGGGGGCATTGCCATGTGGTGTATGGCTTGCATGTCTTACTGCGCTTTGAGCGGCCCTGGTTACACCCCGTCTCGCTGCATTCATTGAAATCCCTCCCCCCCCGTAGATTTTAGTAACTAAGTGTCAGTGGATGTAAATAAACCAACCTTTTTTTGAGCAATTTGTGTGTTTACAAACTCAAAAAAGGTGCCTAACCAATTGATTTGTTTTTCTGTTAATGGCGCATCATTGTAAAACCCTCTTTGATCGTGAAAATTGTAAGAGATGGTTGTCGTTTTTAATGGGCCTTTTAGCGTTATTTTGTAGTTTCTTTCTGTTAAAACACATTTGTATGAATTGTCTTTTTTTAGAAGACCTTCAACATGTAAGGCGTGAATGTCTTCGCCTAGAATTGAAAGATTTATTTTATTCATAGTCTATTCGTTCACCGGTTTTGGCTGTTTTAAACATTCTCTTTGTTTCGCAAAGAGACGCACGGACGTGCGTCTCAAGATAGCGAACACAACATGGTAACAGGCGTATTTATGCAAAAGATAATCATTTCCTAGCCAGGCAAGCACTTTAGAGTAACCATTTCCTAGGCCAGAGGCTAACCGGGATCTACCTTCATAAATCTGCCTTTAGGCAGATTCAATGATCAGCCTACATCCCTGACAGCGCCTCCTCAGTGTACACTTTTTCCTCCTTACAGTCAGCTTGGGATTCCAGTTACGTCGCAAAGCGCTCTCACCTTCGAGAGCCTCAGGGACCCAGCAGGCCCTTTGGCCAACCCAGTCCTTTCGCTCAGCGAAGGCTGAGAAGGTGTATTTTCTCGGGGCTCTGCCCCAGCACCCCCAAAATCTAGGAAGCGGTTACGGGGGCAAAGAGGCGGGAAGCCCTTTGACCAATTTCTACTCTTGTTTTTGTAGAGACGCACCGCCGTGCGTTCTACAAAAACAACCGGTAGGCGGGGTTATTGCTCTCATCCACGATGTGGTAATTGAGGCTGGTGAGTAGGCTTTGGAATTGTGCCCGTTGTGCGGTGGGGACTTGTACACCGGCGAGTACACGGCCAAAATCGGCCCCATGATTGCGGTAATGGAAGAGGCTGATGTTCCACTTGGTGCCGAGTTTGTTGAGAAACTGCATGAGGGCGCCGGGTCTCTCGGGGAACTCAAAACGAAACAATTGTTCTTCGGTAGCCAAATCAGACGGGCCGCCGACCATGTGTCGAATATGCAGCATCGCGACTTCGTTGTTGCTGAGATCCACCACGGGATACCCGTTCTGGATGAGCTGGTTGCAAATTTGCTCTCTTTCATTTTCGAGGCCTTCGAGTTCTAATCCGACGAAAATGACGGCTTTGTCAGGGTTGGCATAGCGATAATTAAACTCGGTGATCGCACGTCGTCCCATGAGCTTGCAAAACTTTTTGAAGCTACCAGCGGCTTCGGGAATGGTGACGGCCAGGAGGGCTTCCCTGTTTTCACCGATTTCACTGCGTTCAGAAATATGACGTAGTCGGTGAAAGTTGAGATTGGCACCGCTCAAAATAGCGACGCAGTTCTTCCCTTCCCACTTATTGGTTTGGATGTAGCGTTTGAGACCTGCCAAGGCCAAAGCGCCTGCTGGCTCTGCGATGGCACGGGTGTCTTCGAAGATGTCTTGTACCGCAGCACAGACTTCATCCGTGGAAACGGTCACCACTTCGTCGATACATGTTTTGGCGATTTCAAAGGGGCGTTCCCCAATTTGTTTGACGGCGACGCCATCCACGAATAGGCCGACTTCAGACAATATCACGCGCGACTGGGCTTCGAGGGCGGCTTTCAGACATGCGGCATCGCTGGGTTCGACTCCGATAATACGGGTGTTGGGATAGATGTATTTGAAATAAGCAGCGACACCAGCCATCAATCCGCCGCCACCAACTGGAATGAAAATCGCATCGATATCACGTAACTGTTGGCTGATCTCTAGACCAACGGTCCCTTGGCCAGCGATGACATCCCAGTCATCGTAGGGATGTACAAAGGTGTAGCCATGTTTGGCAACCAGTTGGCTGGCATGGTCGTAGGCATCATTGTAGGCGTCTCCATGGAGGATGACTTTGCCGCCCAGTCGTTGCACCGATTTTGTTTTGATACTGGGGGTTGTTTTGGGCATGACGATGGTGGCTTTGATACCCAGTTTGCGTGCAGAAAAAGCCACACCTTGGGCATGGTTGCCTGCGGAGGCTGCGATGATGCCTTTGGCACGGGCTTCTGGGGAAAGCTGGGCGATTTTGTTGTAGGCGCCCCGCAGTTTGAAAGAATAAATGGGTTGGAGATCTTCACGTTTGAGGAAGATGTTGTTCCGAAATCTATCGGATAGCTGTTTGGCGGCGTCGAGGGGTGTTTCGATGGCGACGTCATAGACGTGGCTACTGAGAATGGATTTGATCAAGTCATGGTTTGTCATAGTCATAATGGGTACGCTAACAGGTTTGATTTTGATGGACAAGACGGGGTTTAGTCTCCCTTCGGCGGCAACGTTGTATAATCGGGAAAATGGCTCGTTTTGATGAGATCAAGGTTTCGTGACAGCGTATCAATCGTTGCGATACAGATACTCGCCCATGGGTGTTCTGAAAATGCGGGATCATTGGTTTCTGGGATACTGACCATTAGCTGGTTCAAAGCGCAGCTGATCATATGTCGTTCAGGGCTTTCCCTAGGAATTCTGCCATAGTCGATGGCTATGCTTATCGGGCCTATAGGCAGCTGTGACAATGAATTCCGAAGGATTTTTTTGAACTTGGCAAGATTTTCGAGACACGTTTTTTCAATCAGTGTACCTGTTGTGGGGTCTTTTGCGTCTTGGATATAGGTGTTGAGTACACTGCGGATGGGGTGTTCGTCGATACTGTCCGTTCTGGGTTTAATAGTAAGCTCGAAATGCTCTGCGAGAAGGTGTCTCAGTAGGTCTTTTTTGCATGGTTTTCCCAAAAAATAGGCGGGAAATTGTGTGACGTCTGGTACTGTTATGCTGTCTTCGTTTAGGCGGCTAAGGTGATAGCTATCTGAACCTGTATTAGGGAGTGCTGTGGTGAGTGTGAGTGCAAAGGTGCCGCTACTGCGTGTGGGCTGTGGTTCTTGCAGTTCCGTTGGGCCTGCTGAGGTTAGCATGACTATGGGCCCTGTGTATCCGGATCGTCGTAATTTGATCGCGACGTGGTGTCCTTTTATTTCATCTTCCAGTTGGTTGTCCAAAATGACCAAATCAAAATTTTCATGCGCGTTTCGGAGAGATTTTTCAAAGAGTGCAATCGCATCTCTTCCGTGAGCTGTCCACGTGACGGAAGTGTCTTCCCATGACGCTTGTTGTTCTTTGTTTTCTGAGAAGAGGCTGAACAATGATTTCAAGAA
>JAGYJO010000100.1 GCA_018402095.1 bacterium | reverse complement strand
CAATTCTGCAACGCATTGTGCTGCAAACGTGCATAAATTCCTGTAAAGGCTCTCGGAATGCTAAAAAGCGTTAACGGTGCGGAAACACCCTCAGCATGCATCAGAAAGGGCAAGGGGAACCCCCTTAAACACCCTTCCCAATCACAATTTGACCAGCTTTCGCCAATGCAATGGCCTCAATACGCTGTATTTCAGCATAGCCTTGAGAATTTACAGGATTCAATCCATCACTCTCTTCCATAGAGGAATCAGCTTCGTTATACAATGACGCAGGGCAGTCTTTGAGCTGATAAAAATACATATTTCCTTTATACAACCCAACCGTCACGGTACCGGTAGCAAACGCCGCCAAGCTATCAATCCCTACCAAGGCAGCACGGGTAGCCGGATCATAGTAACGACCATCATAAATTTGTTCAGAAACCAATTGAGACAATGATTCAAACAATTTACGCGCCTTCTTATCCAAAGTCGCTTGGTACACCTGCTGCAAACAAAAGCCTAGCAACTCCATCCCAGGAGCCTCATAGACACCCCGACTCTTGGTGCCGACGATACGGTTTTCTAGGGCATTTCGCATCCACACACCATTGCGGCCCGCTATTTTATTCGCTTCTCTGAGCAATGCAAGATTGTCCAATGTCACACCATTAATGGAAACAGCTTCGCCAGACTGAAACGCAATCGTAACCGTTTCTATCTGATCTGGCGCATCTTGTGGCCAAACACCCATGATCGGAGAAACGATCGTAACGGGAGTATCCAAACTCTCCAAATCTTCCGCTTCGTGACTGAGTCCCGCAATATTGGCGTCTGTAGAATAGCGTTTTTTACCACCAACCGACGCCTCTATGCCAAACGCTTGCAGATACGCCGCCATTTGACGACGACCAGGAAACTGTTCCAACAATTCAGGATCACGCCAAGGGGCATAAACTTTCATTTCTGGTGCGAGAACATTGGTATATCGCTCAAAGCGCATTTGGTCATTGCCACGACCAGTAGCCCCATGCACCAAAACGGTTACCCCACGTTTTTTCATTTCGGTAATTAAGCCACGAACAGTAACAGCACGCCCCAAGCCGGTTGAGTTCCAATAACCGCCATCATAGGTTGCCTGAGCTTTTACACACTGAAAAGCCATCTCAGCGATGTCATTTTTGAGATCAACGATAACCGTCTCTACGCCACAGGGGGCCATTTTGGCACGAACATCTTGAATATCGGTTTCGTCTGGTTGTGCCAAGTCCGCTGTAAAGCAAAGAACATCCAGTCCCGCTTCTTTTAATCTTGTGGCCACAGTTTTACTATCAAGGCCGCCAGATACACAAATTCCTAATTTTTCACCTTTTAAATCTGCAAGACGCATGTCACCACTCCTCAAAATTGATAGTTACACCACAGGCACACCTAGTGTGCACCACTGTCAAAAAAACACCCACGAATGTCCACGATAGAACGTATTTAACTTAGATGCAGGCACGGCAACTAAAAGCTGATTTAAAAATCAACCAGCCGTACCGCTTCCTGAGGATGGGGACTGAAAGGCATATGTTCCTCTGAAAATTTTTCTGAGCCAGCGGCCTCCGGCGAGCAGCGGGGCGCGCCGGGGCTTTTGCCCCCAGCCCCCTCTGCCTAGAAAACATTACCCGCTGGCAAGGAACTCTAGCGAATAATCTTATTATCCGCTGTTGCAAACCGATACTTGTCGCCATTAACTTCCTATGAACAGGACTGGCCATACCATCATCCAGCCGCCGCCCATAACAGCTATGGACTGAGCGGTATCAGCAAACTCACCAACGGCGAACTTATTATGGAAGACGAATCAGCCTATGTTGGCTATCCAAAAACAGGACTGTATGTCCGTGGTGTCACACAAAACAATGGCGTTTACACACCCAGTAAATTCTATATTGGCTACCCACCTACAACTTCAGCCACCACACTTACCAGTCCTCAAGTCATGATCACAGGGCAAGAATCGGACAAAACGCTGATCATGTTTTCACTCAACGGCCAAAGCATGACCTCTTTCAGCAGTGGCTTTGATCTCCAAAACAACAACAGAAACAAACTTTTCCTCAATAGCAGAGGCACACCAGTCATGACCTTCACCGGAAAAGGCTACACCGGAATAGGCACAACAAATCCCTCTGATTTTTTTCATGTCGAGGGCGATATGTATGTCAATGGCACCGTTTTTGGGATGCCCAAAATATCCGATATCGATACCATAGACACCGCTAACCCAGGACGCCCCCTCGTCATGAGCGTCAACACAGGCACTGGGGATCACATTACCGTTACGCTAAAGGCAACCTATGCAGATACACTCACGACACTCCCCGACCCGAGTCAGTTTCTTATATTTACATTTAAAAATGCCGGAACCAAGGATTTTGTCATTAGTCACCCCCTAGACAAACAAAAGTATCTCATTCATAGCGCTTTAGAAGGCCCTGAAAATGGGGTGCGTTATAGAGGCACTACGACTCTAAAACAGGGAAAAGGCAGCATCAAACTACCAAACTATGTATCAAAATTCACAGACCCAACGACAGCAACACTACATCTCATCGCTACAGACACAGGCGAAGCCGTTCGTATTGTTTACACAAATGACAAATGGATCCACAACAATAAAATCAACATTGAGTCTGAAAACAAGAACTCAGCAGAAGAAATCAGCTGGACTTTTCAAGCCACAAGAACAGACATCTCCCCATTGGTCGTCACCCCTCCGAAAAACCTGGTCAACATCGGTGGATTTGGTCCCTACAAAATAGTCAAAGGATATGAGCAACTATGAAAAAAACCACGCCGTTTTTTTTGGGAACTCTCTTTTTGTTGGCCATCACAACGACCAGCTATGCCACTGATTATTTGAGCAGCACCCGTTTGGTATTAGATGATGATGCATTCTATTACACCAATGGCAATATCGGCATGAGTACAGAGCAACCCCTCGAGCTTACCTTGGATATCGCAAAAAACAATACCTGATTACGTCGTCAATTTCATCACTACCCACAAGCACTAACGCCGCCACTGGATTTGGGTTTTATTCAAACGCGATGACAACCCTACAGGATGGTGCCATGTCACTACGAAGAATCAATTTAACCCTTAATACAGACCCCATTACAGACTCAGGAATCAATCTTTTGGTGGTCGGTTCTAAAAATATTGGCATTGGTTCTTTTGCAGAACCTACTGACCCAGATATTTTGCCCACCGAAGCAAAGCTACAGGTCAATGGAAATGTATATATAGGCCCCACTATCTACGATCAAACTTACGAGGCTCCACGCAAACTAAACGGCATCATACAAAAGCCAGATGGAACAGGCGCCGCATTTCTAACACCAACGGGAGAAGAAATCTCCTTTGGTTATGATACCGACGATCAACAATTTAAATTATTGATAGATGGTCAGGCCATACTTTTTGCTACCCGAAATGGCTCAGCAAAAACATTTGTCACAGCCCACCCAAACAATCCCAACCTCCATTTGGTACATGCCATGCAAGAGCTTCCAGAATCCACCGTTCAATACGTTGGCTCTACACAGCTCAAAAATGGACAAGCTACCGTCACATTACCGGGTTATTTTGAAGCTCTCACACGCCAAGAAGGCCGCTATATCAGACTATCAAATATCGATGGGTTTGATACCGTAAAAATCAAAAAAAACCTGGGACAGGATATTCATCAAGGCACATTTACGATCATTTCGGACAATCCAAAATCCTCTCAAATCATTGATTGGGAAGTCACTGCTGTTAGGCAAGACGTCCCACAGCTCAACCCAACACCGTTGAAAAAAGATATCACTATCAAAGGACGCCCACCTTATACATATCTAGAGGCATCCCTATGAAACACATCCTTCTATTTCTAGTTTTGTTATGCACAGGGACAGCAACATACGCAGGTGAAAGTATTATGGGTCGTACAGCTGGCGAACTCATCGTCAGTCGTAATCTAAGCGCAACCCAAGATGTCGCCCTCATCATGAGTAATCGACGCCTAAGATTTAACCTCGACAGTCCGCCCCAAGGTATACCAACACAAGCCGTAGGTATTTTTGACATATTTATAGGTGCATTGCCATCAAATACAGAAAAAAAGGCCTTGGGCTTTGGAGAATTCAGGGAAATCACAGACAAAACCAGCGTTCTATACAACACTGTTGAGGCTCCCGACTCTGTGGGCTCTCATTTCTTTTTCGTCGCAAGCGGTAATACCTTGGCACTACAAGTCACCAACAACGTATCCTGGGCAAGTCCCACAAACAATCTTTTGGTTTTTGGTGCAAACGGAAACATGATCGCGGCATCCCCCACATCTGAAACACCGCCATCAGATTATAAATTGTGGGTAAAAGGCAACAACACACTCAGTGTATCTGGTGGCATTGACGGACCTACAGGCGGGCGTGTCCGAATGGATATATTTGAAGATGCTGACGATGCTTATCTCACGTTCGCACTTAATACAAACACCGCCGGTACGATCCAGGCCCTTACCATAACCATGACCACGAGCAATACCCAATCAAAGTCAATAGAATACACAATTGTCGATTCCACGCGAACAATCCCCTACTCAGCACTAGGCAATTCCCAAGTATCCAAAACATTCATCATCGATCACCCTATAGACCCTTCTAGATATTTGGTGCACGCCGGCATAGAAGGCCCTGCCAATCGGGTTTTTTACCGTGGCAAAACCACATTGAAGCATGGGCAAGCCTTTATCACGCTTCCTGACTATTTTGAGGGACTTACACTTGAACGTGGGCGCGCTGTTTTCCTCCAAAACATGTCAGGATTTGATAAAGTTGCGGTCAAAACACAGGATGGCCAACGTATCAAAGACGGTGTTTTGCATATCATATCCCAAGACAAGCACAGCCAGTCCACCGTCAGTTGGGAAGTTTCAGCTATCCGCAAAGATGTGCCAGAGCTCATTGTCGCACCCCGTGTAGACGAGGTTGAGGTATTGGGTGTTGGCCCTTATAGATATGTCGTCCCAAAAGAATAATACAGAAAAAAACTCGCCAAACAACCCTGACATGGGGATACTATTTCCTATCTATCTGCTCAGCAGTCTCTGGGGTTGGATACTGACCTTTGTTTCTTTTGTGACACACATGCTCATCGTCATGAGTATCAAACCTATTCCCTCTCAAGATCCAGAAAAACGTAGCATCCAACTGGCAAGATTGGTGAGCTGTATTGGGCTTCCGCTCATAGGCGTCAAGCTATCTGTGGTGGGTCGTGAACACCTCCCCAAAGACAGACCCTTTATCATTGTCGCAAATCATCAAAGTTACTTAGACATTATTGTCATGTTGGTCGCTATTTCACAAAAAATTGTCTTTGTTGCCAAAGAAGAATTACTCAACATCCCTGTTTTGGGATGGGATATTCGTTCACAGGGACACATTGCCATTAATAGATCACAGGGCATCAAAGCCGCCAGACAATTAAAAGAAATTGCAGAAGCCACCCATAAAGGTAAAAGTCTG
>JAGYJO010000010.1 GCA_018402095.1 bacterium | reverse complement strand
CTTGCGCTGTCCAATCCGCGACGAGCAGTAACACGTCATTCTGAGAAAACAACGCCTGTGCAGCCTCTGTTTCTAGCACTGTTTTTTTATTCACCTGACAGGTCAGACACCAGGCCGCTGTCACATCCACAAATACAGGCCGCCCCGCCGCAAGGGCCTGTTGCAAAGTCGTTTCTGAAAAAGGCACAAAGGCACTCTCCGCATAGGCACGGGAAACACCCGCATCAGGCACCAAGCCACGATACGCCAGTCCAGACAACACAATCACAAGAAACAACACGATCGCCCCCAAGCGAAAGCGCCCCCGATGCTGACAAACACCCACAAACCAAAGCAACACAGCAGCCCCCAACAGCACGCCCAGAAGCGGCACCATCTGCGCCTCACCCCATTGCTGCAACAACACCCACAGCAACCAAATCACACTCGCCAACATCGGAAACCCCAATAGCTGACGAACGGTCACCATCCACGGCCCAGGCTTCGGCAACCCACGCAACAGACCGGGAAAGAAAGCCACAATCACCATAGGACTGGCCAATCCAAGACCCATCGCCGTCAAAACCAGCAGGGTCACCCATGCCGCCTGACTCAGCGCAAACCCAATAGCCGCACCCAAAAAAGGCGCCGTACATGGCGTCGCGACCAGCACGATCAAGACCCCACTCAGAAATTCCCGTTTGGCATGAGACCCCGACAACTGGCCCAACTTTTGCGCAGACAACCCTATTTCAAACACACCAAAAAAGTTCAAAGCCAATACAAAAAACAAAATCATCAAACCAAAAACCACCACCGGGTATTGCAGCTGAATACCCCAACCCACCACGCCAAGGGTTTGACGCAGAATGAGCAAAACCGTTGCCATGACCCAAAAACTCACCATAATGCCAGAGGCATAGGCCAAGACGTCATGACGCAAAGTGGCTTTTTTGCACTGCACATCAACAGCCTCAGTCGATTTGGGCAGTAGCTGAAACAACTTGAGTGACAATACAGGAAACACACAGGGCATCACGTTCAAGATCAGCCCACCGACAAATGCCGACAGAACCATGACCCACAAAAGAGGCGACCCAGTCGTCGTTGACACGGGCTTTGATTCACCTAGGATCTCTGAAAACCGGGGATTGGGCACCATATCCGCACCTATTAGAAGAGACCCCGTTACCGTCGCCGACCCAGGGATGCAAAGATCAGCACAGGCCAACCACCGAATCTCCGCAACAAAAGGAACACGATCCCCCACAGACAAAGCTTCAGGCAAGGTCACCAAAAAGGGAAAAGTCACAGACGATTCATAGCCCCAGCTTTCGATACCTGCAGTTTCAAACCGACTAGGGGTGGGCCAAGACATATCGCTAATAGCCAGCCCCGGCATGGCTTGCGGCCATGTGATCCGGGTAGGCACGCCCACCTCGCCAGGATTTTCGCCATAAATATGCCACCCAGGCGCAATCTCCAACTGCACATTGAGAGAAACAGATACCCCAGATATCGCATGGGTATAGGCAGGGATGATTTCAGCGGTGACATGAGGGGTAGCAGCCAGTGTCGTGAGGCATAGTGGAATAGCTAGGGTAGCTAGCATGAGAATATATCTCAGCTTCGCTGAGATATATTTTATTTTAGAGTGAAAGGGCGTCGCCCTTTCGATCCCGTATGTGCCTGCCGCTGTAGGGGCGAAACATTTTTCGCCCACCTCACGGTCACTCACGATCTGGCGATCGATCCCGCTAAGGCCTTTTAGTTTGTTCAGTATCGACATGTGCAACACCTCTTTCTCTAGACAAATGGCGCTGCCAGTGGGTGTCATTTCGCGTGGGAAAGTCTTCCCGATAATGTCCGCCACGGCTCTCTGTACGTTCCAGAGAAAAACGCAACACCAAATCAGACACAATCCACATAGATTTCAATTCAGTCGCCAAACCCGTCGTCATCGGTAACGTCGTCACCCACTGAAACTGGGCCAAGCTGGCCAGCGCATGGGTCAAGCCCTCTTTGGACCGAATAATCCCAGCATAGCGCCACATCAGATCCCGGATCTCAGCCTTGGCAGCCAAACATTGTGCCATATCCGCACTGGTCACAGGTGAAACAGGGGGCAAAACAGACACAATACGAGGGACAACCGCAGCAACAACCGCCGTCCTGGCTGCCCGATGCCCAAACACCAGGCCATCCAAAAGGGAATTCGAGGCCAAACGATGTGGCCCCGTGAATCCCCAGAGAGGCCACTTCACCAGCCGCATACAGACCACGGCGTCGTCCGACCTGACAAATCTGTGGACACCCCACCCATCGCATAGTGTGCCGCCGGCGCAACCGGTACAAAGTCACGGCGAATATCAATTCCGGCCGATAGACATCGTTTCGCAATCGTCGGAAAACGTTGGGTCACGTCCCCCAGACAAGGACTCAAATCCAAAAAAACATGGGGTGTATCCGTTTGCTGCATTTGATGGAAAATAGCACGTGCCACCACATCTCTCGGTGCCAACTCTGCATCCGGATGATATTGGGGCATAAACCGTTCCCCATAGATATTTCTCAATACCGCACCCTCACCCCGAACCGCTTCAGAAATGAGAAAGAGGGAAATAGGCTTCTTGTCACCCAAATACAAGGTCGTCGGATGAAATTGAAAAAACTCCATATCTTGTACACGGGCACCCACCTCGTAGGCCAAAGAGACCCCATCACCCGTCGAAACAGGCGGATTTGTATTGTAAGCGTAAATCTGACCACAGCCGCCAGATGCCAAAATAACCGCACCCGCGAAAATTTGAGCCAGTCCTGATTCAGACATGACCTCACATCCGACACAACGATCGGCGTCCATCAAGAGACGCACCACCGATGTATTGGGCAAAAACTGAACATTTTCCTGATTCAAAACGGCATTACCCAAGGTTTTTTCGATCTCACGTCCCGTAGCATCCCCCGCGTGAAGAATACGCCGTTGCCCGTGAGCAGCCTCCTGCGTATACGAATAGTTTTCACCATCTCTATCAAACTGAGCCCCCATCAGGATCAATTCACGAACCCGAGCAGGCCCTTCTTCGACCAACACCTGGACAGCATCTGTATCACACAAGCCATCCCCAGCTTTTAGGGTGTCTTCCAGGTGGTAATCAGGCGTATCACTCGGCGCCAAAGCCACAGCAATACCCCCCTGCGCATAGTGGGTAGACCCTTCACGAATCGCGCCCTTGGTCACGACCAACGTCTTCCCATGTGCCCCCAAATACTTTGCGGCACTGAGTCCGGCAATGCCACTGCCAATAACGACGTAGTCCACCAGCTGTGTATTATTCATGGGAAAGAGAGTATCACCGCTTATGCCGAATAGCTATTTGGCGACAGGCAACCCGGCAGCTACCCAATCTGGCATTCCAGATCCTGAGATACACGTGAGGTTCGTCAGCCCCATATTAGAAAGCAAATCGGACACAAACCCCGAACGACCACCCGATTTACAATAAATATACAAATGGCCGTACTGACGCAACTCCGACACATGCTGCAAAATTTCATCATGCGGAATATTCATACTCCCCAAAACATGGCCAGCGCCATATTCGTCCCTACCACGAACATCCAAAACAATATCCTCAGCTGCCAGCGTGGGCAATTTCTCCGCCAAAGCCAACATCGTCATATGTGCATGTGCCATCGCTATCACTCCTAAGTTAAATCGATTATTGATCAAAACGCGTTACGCGTGGGACTCCGACGTGGATAAAAAAGAAATCTTGGGATTCTCACGAATTTCGCGTTCCAAACTCCATCTGGTTTCTGCGAGATAAACATAACGACCTTCTTTGTCAGTCGCCATTTGAGATTTCCGATCTTTGACAAAAGCTTCAAGTGTCTGAAAATCCGATGATTCCAACCAACAGGCTTTTGCAAAGTTCAATGCATCAAAACGACATTGCGCTCCATATTCATGCTCCAAACGATACTGAATAACCTCAAACTGCAAGGCCCCCACCACGCCCACAATGCGTCGTTGATCCAACACCGTTGTAAACAACTGCGCAACACCTTCTTCACAAAGCTGCTCCAACCCTTTTTGCAGTTGCTTCAATTTCAGCGGATTGGTATTCACACAAACCCGAAAAATCTCAGGCGAAAAGCTGGGGATGCCTTTGAAATAAAAAGACTCTCCAGACGACAAGGTATCACCGATTTTGAAATTCCCCGTATCGTGAATACCAATGATATCCCCCGGATACGCCGTATCCACGATTTCTTTGTCTTGTGCCATAAATGCTGTTGGGTTGGCGATTTTCATATCTCGCTTGAGACGAACATGATGTACTTTTTTCTGTCTATCAAACATACCCGAGCAAATCCGCAAAAACGCCACTCGGTCTCTGTGACGGGGATCAATATTGGCATGAATTTTGAAAATAAAACCCGAAAAAGCAGGATCTTTGGGATCTACCATACCCGCTGTTGTTTCTCGGGGTAACGGGCTTGGCGCTTTTTGGATAAAAAAGTCCAAAAGCTCTTTCACCCCAAAGTTATTCAAGGCACTCCCAAAGAAAACAGGGGTCACACGACCGGATAGATACGCATCCAAGTCAAAAGCAGGATAAACACCTTTCACCAAGGCCACATCCTCACGCAATTGATTGGCCTGCAACTCACCCAGCACACGATCCAAAACCGGATCCTGAAGGTCTTTTACCGCGATCACATCTTCTAGATTTTTGAGGTTATGGTGCGCCTTAAACAGAATCAAGGTGTTGTCATACAGGTTGTAAACACCCTTAAACAACTTCCCAGAACCAATAGGCCAGCTCATAGGACATACGGTCATACCCAACTTCTCTTCTACTTCATCCAATAGCTCAATAGGCTCTCTGGTTTCTCTATCCATTTTGTTCATAAACGTCATGACCGGCGTGCGACGCATCTGACACACCTCTAAGAGTTTATAGGTCTGGGCCTCAACCCCTTTAGCGGCATCGATGACCATGATGACAGAGTCTACAGCGGTCAAAGTTCTATACGTATCTTCACAAAAATCTTTGTGGCCAGGGGTATCCAAAAGATTGATTTTGGTATCACGATACTCAAATCCCATGACCGACGTGGCCACCGAAATACCCCGTTGCTTTTCTATTTCCATAAAGTCGGAAGTCGCATGACGCGATGCTTTTTTTGCTTTCACCGCACCTGCGATCTGAATCGCGCCCCCAAACAACAACAGCTTTTCTGTCAACGTGGTTTTCCCCGCGTCCGGGTGGCTCACGATACCAAAAGTACGGCGACGCAAAAGTTCAGAGTGCATTAGATTCCTTTAAGGTTATATGACTGCAAAAGATCACGAAGCAAGTGAGGATTCGTAAAGTGTATGGCGTGAATCCCCTTAGCCTGTGCAGCAGAAATATTGTCTGGCATATCATCAATAAATAACGTTTGTTCTGGAACCAAAGCAAAACGATCTAAAAGCAAGTCATAAATCAACGGTTCCGGTTTCATACAGTTTTCATCTGCAGACACCACCGCCCCTCGAGACAACGACAAAACAGGAGAAACCGCAAACAATCGTTTATAGGGTTCGGACTGAAAATTGGTCAATAAATAGACGGGATAATGCAACGCAAGATCCTGCAGAAGGTGATGCGTTTCAGGAATAGGATCAAGATGACACGCAAAGTGGGTCAGTAATTGTTCACACCCCGACAAAAAGGCGGCATCCGAACAGATCACAGACAACTCCGCTAACGCAGCTTTTTCAGACAAATCACCACGATCCAGCTGCTGCCAAAGCGGCGCATGAAACAAATGTTCGAGAAACATGTCTCGGTACTTAAGTGGGACCAAAATCTTCTGAATCAACAAGTTGGGTCATAGGCATAAAACACATTGCCAATATCGAAAACGATATTGGCAATGTGAAAATAGAAACTGGTGATACCACAGAAAGCTGGGTATCGGGCAATGACCTTACGCGTAACCGTTTTCAAACAAGATGTACAAATTTTAACCTTGCCAGTAAGACCTTCGATAGGCAAACGCAAAGACTGAAGATTTGGCAACCAGCGACGTCTTGTTTTACGATTGGAGTGACTAACATTATTACCTGTGCGTGGTTTTTCACACATTTCACATTGGCGTGCCATCAGGGGTTATCCTCTCCCAAAATTGAATTAAATTAAAAGGACCTTATTTGTATCATATCCCCAACAGAAGCTCAAGACACGATAGCGACTCACCCGCATATAATCGCCGCCTAGAGAAAGCCTCGAAAGAGGTGTTTTCGTAACCACTTCCTACGCCAGGGGGCTTAACAGGGATTCAAAGGGCGTCAGCCATTGAGACGCCTTCAACAGAGTTTTTTTCCACAACGGTCGCCAAAAGCCAGCGACGCAAATCCGCATAAACCTCCAAGGCATTGGTTTCCGCCAACATAACGTGACGTCCACCCGGATAAAAAGCCGTATCCACACGACGCCCCTTGTTCCGATGATAGGAAACAACCCGCATCACCGACCGAAGCTGTTTGCCTAAGGGATCCGCATCACCCGACAAAACGTAGATAGGCAAGTCTGGAAACGACGCCAACGCAGACCCATAAAGACGGTACAACCCAGAAAACAACGCGCTATAAAAACGAACCGATGGCACAAACATACACAGGGGGTCCGACATATACCGAGAAACAAAACCCACATCCCGACTCAACCAATCAAAAGGCGTTTTGACCGGACGAAAAAATCGGTTAAACCCACCATAAATAATGTTATAAAACAAAACCCCTCGCCGAGTAGCACCAAACAAACCCAGGAGTTTTGCCAAAACCCATGACGACCCCGTCACCCACCTGGACTCATACGATGTCGCGGACAACACAAGCCCCTGAATATCGGGACGATACCTAGACACCATCGCCTGCGCGACATAAGACCCCATACTATGACCCAAAACAACCAACGGAACCGCCGGATACAACGCCCGCGCAGTCACATAGGATTGGTACGCCGCAGACACCAAGGCATCCCACCCGTCAGGCCCAGGGTCACCCAGAGACGCATCCGCAGCGGCAGCAGGCCCATGCCCCGGCAAATCAACACCCACTACAGAAATACCATGCGCAACACACCACCCAGCAAACGAGGCATAACAAGCCATATGCTCCGTCATGCCATGCACAAGGAGCAACACACACGTTGGATCAGAACAATCCCAACGCTGCGTTAGCGACACGCAGGACCCGCCTGATGGGACTGATGAAAATTCGCCAGTTGCACATATTTTTCGGCCCACTTTACGTTTGTTTCATAGCTCTCTGGGCCCAATGTTTTCACCACCCGGCCAGGCACCCCCACGACCAGGCTATACGGCGGAACCACCATGTTTTCTTTCACAACCGCACCAGCACCAATCACAGAACCCTTCTGGACAACGGCACCGTTCAAAACAATCGCACCCATTCCAATGAGAACCCCATCCTCGATCACACAGCCATGCAGCACCGCTTTATGACCAACCGTCACAGAGTTCCCGACGACGCAGGCACGATCATTTTCCACATGACAGACACAGCCATCTTGAATATTGGTATAATCCCCAATCTGGATCTTATTGATATCCCCACGCAAAACAGCGTTATACCAGACAGAGGATTTCTCACCCAAAATCACGTTACCCATCACCTGCGCACCTGGCGCGACAAAGGCTGCACGCGCACTATCTGGCTGATGCCACACCATATTATCCGGGTACTCAAACTTTTCCATGAGACGCTCCTCGTATGGCTAAATCGGGGGCGCAATGCCCCCCTGTAACAAAAAAGCTAAAACAAAGCGATATTTACAGCAACAACAGGCTTGATTTCATTCAACACCGCAACATAAGAATTGCCATCATCAATCGCAAACCGTGCCAATTCAACCGTCAATCCCACCTGAATTTTTTCTGTCAGGTTGTACAAAAAGTTTTTGTTCAAAGACACCGTATGAAACAAACGCACTGCAGAACCTCTGACCGATGATTTCCCTGACTGTGCTACAAGCTCAACACCTCCGAAAACAGGGGCTTTAAGTTCAAGACCGGTCAGAAAAGAAAACCCAAACTCTTTATTTTTGGAACCCGCAGCATAGAGAGAGCCACCCCACACCACATCCAAACCCAAGGACGGCAACCGGTTGTACAAACGTGCCGTGAAACCCGTCTGCTCAGATGATGTTGCACTGGCCGACTCACTGGAATACCCGGCAAAACCTGACTTAGCGAATCATAGGCCGTCACAGCAGAGCTTAGACAAGCACAAAACAGCATGATTATTTTTTTCATCAAAACGCTCCTCAACTCAAATAAACGACAGACGCAAATCAAGCCTGACTAACAGAAAAAGACTCTTTTTTATCCTGAAAAAACTGCACCCAAACCTTTTCTTTTGTCACACCCAAACGCACCAAAGCCGCATATACCGCACGTATAAAATCAGCATCATCACCAAAACGAGACGTTTCTTCTGGCAAAAAGTCCGGTGCGTAATACGGATGTACCAGTTCCACCAAAAGTGTTCCCGCCTCTTCCAACGCATAAATCACTTTGCCTGATGTCCCTTTTCTAAAGACACAAGACAAATCTCGTCCATTCACAGAAACCGTAAACGGCCTTGCTCTAAAAAAGAAACCCGACTCCGACTGATCCTGACCATCTTGAACACGCAATTGATACATAAGTATTATCCTTTTCTAAAAACATCGGGAACATGTCCCGGATTGTACAATAAGGTATAGATCCAATAACTCTTCAAAACACGCGTCACATAATGGTGGGTTTCACCATATGGGATTTTTGCAACAAACTCATCCAAGGGATCCCCGCCATCGCGCAACACCCACTTATGAGTAGCATTCGGACCAGCATTATAGCCAGACAACATATACACAACATTACCATCGAAACGTTTGTTCAAATAACTCAGGTAGAAAACACCAAAACGCACATTGGTTTCTGGATCAAACAAAATGTCATCCCCTGGCCAATCCACTTTCAAATTCTTGGCGATACCACGCCCAGTAGCGGGCATGATTTGCATCAACCCACGGGCACCACTGCGAGACACGGCACTAGACTTAAATAAACTCTCTTCCCGCATCAAGGCCAATATCAGATACGGATCCAAATCATAAGTCTTAGCCAGCTCCTGAATCAAAGGCCATTGCGGACGCGGATACATAAACTCAGCCATCTCCCGAGACAACGTCGCCTGACCACTATTCACACCAAACCCCATCTTACCCAGCAAGGCAATCGCTTGATTGGGCTGAAAAAGAGCGTCGTACAACTGCAACAGCTTCAACACCACAGCATCCAAAACCTTAGACGACCGCGCCAAAACCCGCTCACGCAAAGAAGCGGCTTCATATTCCCCAAGCCCAGTGCGATAGGCCTCGGCGTAGGATGCATCAACCCCCGCACCACGGTAACAAACAGACCCGACAGACGCCCACCTCCTGGCGGAAAGTACCCTTATATCAAACGTGCGCCATAATACGTAAATGGATACAAGCGAACACACTTCTCTCTATAAAACGCTGCCGCTTTTGGATCCACACGCGCCGCCATTTCAGCCGTCCAAAACAAAACCTTCGCCTTAAATTCTCCCGACAACTGCCAGGGATAGGATTTCACCTTTAGATACGCGGCATCAATCGCACCCCCTAGATAAGACATCCAAGCAGAATCCCAAACCCATTTTTCGTAATAAGACGACTTCCCCTCGTCGGCCAAAAAGCCTGCCTCAAATGGTGCAAATGCCGAGACAGACCCCGCAGCCGACAAAGCCCAGTACAAATCATAATAGGCCTGGGCCCGATACGGACTATCTGAAGCGATAATCACCTTATACTGATCTGCAGCTTCATCGTATCGTCGAAGAATCCGAAGTGTTTTGGCCGTCTGATACTGCAAAAGATTCGTATCTTTCACACTCAACCGACTCTTATCTATGGATTGAAAAACAGACAGGGCATCCTCTCTTTTTCGCATATGATACAGAGATATCCCTTTAGAGAGTTGTAAGTCCTCCGAGAGCCGTTCCTCATCAGACAAGAGGGACAACACTTCTGAATAAAGCCCTATATCGAAGGCCCGTTCAGCCACTTTTTTCCGCACCTCCGATTGGGGAAACAACACGTCCCAAATCTCTCCATTTTCTTGTGTATCACGCGCAAAACGATCATAGGAACGACGAAGGTCCGAGTCTCCAGGAGACTTCAACGCCCAGCGGCGCAGTGTATCCAACTGCCCAGCCCCATCCTTGTCTGCTTCTTGAATACGAAAACGAAAGGCAAAGTAATCCGTCGCCCCAGGATCTATCACTGTCAAAAAATCTGATGCCAAAGCGGTTTCACCTTGAGATAACCAGGACGCCAAAATAAGCGCCGTATATTTCGAACGCAGCGAATCTGGCAACTCCCCCAACCGCTTCTGAATACCCTTGACGTCTCCATCTGCCACCGAAGAAATCAAGCGATTCATGGGGTGCCCAGCGTCAATACCAGGCTGATCTATCGACAGCGCAGCTTCAGAAAATCGCCCCAAGCCTGCAAGTGTCAAAACACGCAGTTGGGGATCTACCGCAGGCGTTTGAGACAAAACAGATTCATAGGCCCCTCTATAAAAAAGTTGTTCCGGCGTTTCTGCCAGCAGAGATCCGGAAATACCCAGCAGAATCGCAATGGACAAAATAAAACAATGTGCATATGTATAAAATTTCATGGATCCTATTCTATGTGGAAAGAAGGGCTTTGCTCAAGGCAGTGCCAGTCAGACTCACCCAAACGCCCCCTCAATCCGGACAGAAAGCCATAAAAAAAGTACAAACACACACCTACAAACGATTTTTATGTTCAGGGGGGATCGACAGGGCGTTATCCCCCCGTCCAGGAAACGGATCGGCCCCCATACCCCCCAAATTTCGCCCCGCTTTTTTCTGTGGGGAAGGATTAGTCCAGGCAATGCTTACACGACTACAAATCTCGCTACTTGATTCTTCTAAACGGCTCCACTAGAATAACCGAAGTTGGCACTCTCGCTCATAGAGTGCTAAAAAATTCACCGTATTCCGAAAGGAGGCATCACATGAGCAAACCAAACTATCAGCCACTGGCTGATCGTATTATCGTAGCGCCGCAAACGGCAGAACAAGTGACCAAGTCAGGCATTTTTATTCCTGATTCCGCACAAGAAAAGCCGCAAACAGGCACCGTCCTCGTCGTTGGCCCTGGCCGCGTCACTGAAGACGGGAAAAACGTCCCGATGTCCGTCAAAGAAGGCGACGTTGTCATCTATGCAAAGTATGGCGGAACAGAACTCAAGGTGGATGGGGCTGAATTCCTCATCATCCGCGAAAGCGACGTTTTGGCAATCAAGAAATAAGATCGCACACGGGGGTCTGAAACAACCACCAGACTGTGCAGACCCGACACATGATTTCAAAAACACAGAATAATAAAGGAGTCCTTCATGGGCGCAAAGCAATTAAAGTACGGAGACGAAGCCTGGAGATCGCTTGCAGAAGGTATCAAAAAGGTAGCTGATGCAGTCGGCAGCACACTAGGACCCAACGGAAACAACGTTGTTCTAGAAAAAAAATGGGGATCCCCAACCATCACAAATGATGGCGTTACTATCGCGAAGGAAATCGAATTAGAAGACCCATTTGAAAACATGGGCGCGCAGCTTCTCAAAGAAGTGGCTTCCAAAACAAATGATATCGCCGGTGACGGAACCACAACAGCCACCGTTTTGGGCGCAGCTATTTTCAAAGAAGGCCTCAAAAACGTTGTTGCTGGTGCCAATGCCATTCAACTCAAAAAAGGTATCGAACGTGCCGTTAAAATTGTTGTTGAAGAACTCAGAAAAAGCAGCAAAGCGGTAGAAACAAAAGGCGCAATCGCACAGGTCGCCTCCATTTCTGCAAACAATGACGAAGAAATTGGAAACCTCATTGCAGACGCTATGGAAAAAGTAGGCAAAGACGGCGTCATCACAGTAGAAGAATCCAAGGGAATGGAAACTGAACTGGAAATTGTAGAAGGCATGCAAATCGACAAAGGGTATGTATCTCCTTATATGATCACAGACAAAGACCGCATGGAAGCCTCTTTGGATGACGCGTTTATTTTGGTCACAGATCGTAAAATTTCTGCGATTAAAGATCTTCTTCCTATTTTGGAAAAAGTGGTTCAGTCCGGTCGTGGATTGGTCATCATTGCAGAAGACCTAGACGGCGAAGCATTGGCAACGTTGGTGGTAAACCGTCTACGTGGCACCGTAAACTGCCTAGCGATCAAAGCACCAGGGTTTGGTGACCGTCGCAAAGCGATGCTAGAAGATATCGCTGTCATCACTGGCGCTGAAGTTATTTCAGAAGAAAAAGGCCTCACACTAGAAGCCACAACCCTAGAACAACTGGGTCAAGCGTCAAAAGTAAAAGCAAGCAAAGACAACACAACCATTGTTGCAGGCAAAGGCACACAAGCGCGTATCGATGCCCGCGTTTCCGAAATCAAAAAAGAAATCGAGCTATCGGATTCTTCTTATGACAAAGAAAAACTACAAGAGCGTCTCGCAAAACTTTCTGGTGGTGTCGCTGTTATCCGCGTAGGTGCAGCAACAGAAACAGAATTAAAAGAAAAAAAGCACCGTGTAGAAGACGCATTGTCCGCAACACGTGCAGCTGTTGAAGAAGGTATCGTCCCTGGTGGCGGAACCGCATTCATCAACCTCATCCCAACACTAGTTACCGCTATCGAAAAAGAAGAAGGCGACCTTAAAGTAGGGATGACAATTGTTGCAAAATCACTAGAAATCCCCTTGCGTCGTATCGCAGAGAATTCTGGCGTTGAAGCATCTGTCATCATCGACAAAGTCAAAAACAGTGCGGCGGGCGTTGGGTTCAATGCACGCACAGGCCAATTTGAAGACATGATCAAAGCCGGTGTAGTTGATCCTTCAAAAGTAACCCGAACAGCACTTCAAAATGCGTCTTCTGTTGTTAGCCTATTGCTCACAACAGACGTTTTGATTGCTGACAAACCAGAAGACAAATCAGCCGTTGCGGCAGGTGCTCCTGGAATGGGTGGCATGGGCGGAATGGGTGGCATGGACTACTAGTCCTCCCCCAAAAAGCCTTAGGTCTCTGACCTAAACACAGAAATCCCCCGATGGCAGCCCCATCGGGGGATTTTTCTTGTTTTACAACACACACAATAAAAAATGCACATGCCCATTCGAGGAGACATGGTAACCACTTCCTACGCCAGGGGGCTTAACAGGGATTCAAAGGGCGTCAGCCCTTTGAAATCTCTATATTTCGCTCAGCAAAGCTGAGCGAAATAATGTTTTTTCGGGGGCTTCGCCCCCTGCACCCCCCGTCTAGGAAGTGATTACACCAAGAGGAGCGTCATATCTGTGCATAAATTGATACCAATGGTTTTGTTTTTTGTCGTATTCGCGGGTGCTATTCACGCGGAACAAAAGGGCTTGTCTGACATTTACGATGCGTTGAGACTGACGCTTCCGCTGGGGCTGCGTCAAACCCTTATAGATAGCAAGGTTAGTACCAACATAGCGATTGCGGAAGCCCCATATCAGGTTCGCTTTTTGGCGGAAAGCCAAGGGGATGTTGATTCCCAAAGTGTGAGCGCGATGGAAACGTCTTTGTATGCCAAGCTTAGCATTCTCACAGCGGACAAAATTTTGCCGCTCACAGATGCCGCCGAGGCCCATGCGACCATCCAACGTTTGGCTGAAATGGAGGCGCAGCTTGACCGATACAAAACGGCCACGACACTTTATTTTCGTGCACTGACCGCACAAGAGGCAGCCAAACACACCGCCCGTATCGTGACGATCGTCACCAAGCAACAGGCATGGCTGAAAAACCAAATTGCTATCGGTCGAAACAAACCGAGTAGTCTTAGTAGTAACCAACTCACTTTGAGCCGACTCCAACTGCAACAGGCCCAATACCAACGACAAAAACGCGAGGCGATGTTTCAGCTCAGTAGCCTCACAGGGATTGATCCGCAGGTGTCTCTCCAGATTCCCACTACCGATTTGCCTGCAGAGCCGTCGTCATCGTTGTTGTATCAGCGCCCCGATATTCGCAAACAACAATGGCGAATTCGTGAAGTAGCGGCAGAGAGATCCGCCTTGTCATGGACGCCGTGGCCCCAATTGGATGTGTTTGGTCGCGTGACGCCACAGGACAAAGAGGCGCAAATTGGGTTTGCTGCGAGTTGGCCTCTCTTCGATACGCGGGAGCGGGTTTTGGCTGAATCCTTGCTCACCTCGCAATACACATTGGAAAATCTGACCCTGCAAGAAAACTTCAGGGCAGCGGTTGGTGAATTGTGGGCGCAGTATGACACGTTGCGTTCTTTGGAAACGGAATACCAGTTGGCCAAAAAAACAGTGACGGCTGCAGAAGCGCAATACAAACAATACCAAGCGGAATTGGCCCAGAATTTGGTCACGCTTTTGGATGTCTTACAAACAGTCAATGGCTTGCACGAAACCCAGTTGGATCTGTCTCGTCGGCAAATTGCTGTGCAAGAAGCCATTGCCTTGTTCCCCATTACGACGTTAGGACAACTCCCCAATGAGTAAACTTAACTCTTTAGATGCGGTTTCGTTTTTCATCAAACGCCATGTTTTTACATGGATGATCATGGCGGCCTTGGTTTTCTTTGGTTTGGTGTCGTATAGCCAGTTGGGGGTGAGTGAATTCCCTGATGTGGATTTTCCTGTGGTGAGTATTCAGGTCACTTGGGAAGGGGCATCTCCGGAGCTTATGGAAGTCCAAGTGGTCACGGCTATTGAGGATGCGGTGTCTTCGGTGGAGGGGATTACCAACGTGTATGCGGTGGCACGAAATCAACAGGCCTCTATTAGTGTCGAATTTGCTTTGGATAAAAATATCGATGCCGCGGTCCAAGAGGTCCAATCGGCGATTGCCCGAGCGCAGCGGTTGTTACCCAGAGAAATAGATCCTCCGATTGTGAGAAAATCGAATCCAGAAGACAGGCCGATTATGTGGCTCACGATTACCTCTGAAACCCATTCGCGCGAAGATTTGATGCGTTTGGTGAGGGACAAGATTAAGCCCCAGTTTTCGATGATCACGGGTGTGTCGGAGGTGATGTTGGGCGGCTTTTCCTCTCCGGCGATTTTGGTGCGTCCCAATCCTGAAAAGTTGAAGCGCTTAAATTTTAGTGCCAATGATGTTGTCGCCACGCTGACGCAAGAACATGTCGAGCTTCCGTCTGGCAGGTTGGAGTCACCCACCCAAGAGTGGGGACTGCGTACCTTTGGTGAAGCCCAAACCCTGGACCAACTTCGCCAGCTTCCCATTATTCGCAGGGGTGGTGCGCCGAACTACAAACGCATCACATTGGGCGACATTACCGATGTGGAGGTTGGTTTGGAGAACACCCGGTTTCGGGCCAGGGCGATGCAAACATCCGCGATTGGCTTGGGGTTTAGGAAACAGAGAAACAGCAATGCGGTGAGCGTCGGGGCGGCGGTGACCGAAAAAATGGCGCTGATTCAGGAACAATTCAAAGACGAGATTGAAATAGGGGTTAATTTTGACTCTACGGCCTATATCAAGGACTCCATTCATGAAATGTTGTTCACCTTGATTTTTGCGGCCATTTTGACCTCTTTGGTCTGTTGGGTTTTTCTTGGACAATGGGGCATTACGATCAATGTGGTATTGGCCATTCCGACCGCTATTATCGGGACCTTCTCGGTTTTGCATATGATGGGTTACACCATGAATACCTTTACGCTATTGGCCTTGTCTTTGGCGATTGGGATTGTGGTCGATGATGCCATCATGGTGCTCGAAAATATCATGCGCCATCTCAAGATGGGCAAAAGCCCCTTCAAGGCCGCCCACGAAGGGACCCGTGAGATCTTTTTTGCGGTTATTTCTACGACCACGGTGTTGTTGGCTATTTTTCTACCCGTTATTTATCTCCAAGGTATCATTGGGGCTTACTTGTTGCAGTTTGGTGTCACCTTGTGTGCTGCAGTGGCCTTGTCTTCTGTGGAGGCGTTGACGTTGACGCCGATGCGGTGTGCGGGATTGTTGAAAGCCAGACAAGAGGATCATCATACGTTTATAGACAAAGGGATGGACTGGTTGGCGTCCCGGTATCACGACTGTCTCGCCAAAGTGCTCACATGGCGATGGGTAACGTTGATGGTGACGGTGCTCTTGATCGCGGGGATTGGGATGGCGGCTAAGGGGATCCGGCAAGAATTTATTCCCTACCAAGATAGCAATCGCATCATGGTTATGTTGCGTGCGCCGCTGGGCATTTCTATCGAAGTGATGGACGAAAAATTCAAAGAGGTGGAGGCGATTATCGCCGAAGAGCCGGACTTGTCCCGTTATTTTGGGTTCGTGGGGGGTGGGGATACCAATACGGGACGCATTTTTATCCAACTCAAAACCAAAGCAGATCGTAGCAAAAATGCGGCGGGGGATCTGCGTGGCCAGCGTGAAATTGCGGATGAATTACGGGCAAAATTCAAAGGGTTAACGGGGATCATGGCCATTGTGCAAGACAATGCCAATCGCGCGTTTATGGACAGACGTGGCTACCCTATTGAGGTGAGTATACGGGGGCCTGAATGGGGTGGTTTGGCGACATCTGCTGAAGCTTTGCAGGCCTATATGAATACCTTGCCATCGTTGGTGGACACTGAAACAGACTATCGGGAAGGATTGCCGGAAATCCAAATTATTCCTGACCGTCATGCCGCGGCCCAGCATGGCGTCAGTGTTGTGGATATCAACAAGACGGTGCAAACCATGATGGGCGGTGCGATTGCAGGTAAATACACGCTGGATGGGTATCGTTATGATATCCGGGTGTGGTTGGCGCCCAAGGCACGTGCAAACAAAGCGCAGATTCTTGAATTGCAGGTGCGTAACAACCGTGGGGAAATGGTGCCTTTGTCAAAGTTGGTGACGCTGCAGGAAACAAAAACAGTACAGTCCATTAACCGAGAAAACAAAGAACGGGCGATTACGCTGACGGCCAATTTGGCGAAAAATGCGTCTCAGGCACAAGCCATGTCAGATATACGTCGCTTCACCGAGGAAAATCTTCCCAAGGGATATCACGCTGTTTTTAGTGGGACGACGGCGGCTTTTACCGATACGTTTCAGCAATTGCTGCTGGCCTTGGGCTTGGGCGTTGTGGCGGCTTACATGATTTTGGCGGCACAGTTCAATAGTTTTTTACGTCCTTTGGTTATTTTGAGTGCGGTTCCCTTTTCTTTGGTCGGGGCGGTGGTGGTGCTCAAATGGGCGGACCAGTCCTTGAATTTGTTTAGCATGATCGGCTTGATATTGGTGGTCGGATTGGCCCTCAAGAATGCCATTGTGTTGGTGGATTTTACGGTGCAAAGGGAGCGGGACGGGGAGTCTCAAAAGACGGCCCTTCTCACGGCCTGTCCTTTGCGGTTAAGGCCTGTTTTGATGACCACCTTGGCGACCATTGCTGGGGCATTGCCAGCGGCTATGGCATGGGGTCCTGGTGCAGAAAGTCGCATTCCTATGGCCTTGGCCGTTATCGGGGGTGTGGGTATTGCGATGTTGTTTAGTTTGATCGTTGTACCTGTGTTGTATAGCCTCATGATCCCCAAGTGGAAAAAGTAAAACAGTGGCGGC
>JAGYJO010000001.1 GCA_018402095.1 bacterium | reverse complement strand
TTGAGTCTTTTTTTTCCTTTCTCGGCAAAGCCGAGAAAGACATTTGGTATGGGGGACTAGCGTTCCCCATACCCCCCATTTCGGTCAGCGCTTTCTGTGGGAAAGGATTAGCACTAGAAACCGGTTAGAGAGACCCCATGCATGGCACTTGGAAAATTTGTTTAAATCCTGTTTCATGAGTGGCTTTTGAATTAAATCTTAAACGAATGGACAGATCCCCGTGCACAAAACAATTGCTACAGCACCTTTAACACGTACCCATGCGATCAAAAGACAAGCAGCTTCAGACGCACCTCCCTCACCGCATAAACAAGCTAAAATGTCTTGGGAAGCCCGTCTCGAACAACGGGGCTTCAGCCGACAAATATCATTAGAACCTCGTTTTTCGCTGCAAAACTCTCAGGACATCTATGGACACATCGCCCACGCATCGCAGGATCACAGCACAGAAAGCTATACAAGCGATACGGGCCTCAGCACAGAGGTCTATCAGGCATCCCAAGGAATAGACCTCGAAAACAGCCCCCTATCCAATTCTGAAATTGCTACTCAAAACGGATGGAAAGCCATATTATCTGCCAGAGAAAACAGCGTCCCTACGCCAGTGTTTTCGGAAAAACCCCTCGACAAAACAGACCGAGTCTACAGCCCAACGCATTTCAATGCCCCTGAAAAAGCCACACGACACAGGGCCTCAGGATACGAATTCGACAACAAAGCATGTCGCCCCAAAGGCATGGAAGACTTCATCAATAGAGGTCGCATTAGCACCGATTTTGTGTCCGGCGACTATTTCATCGTCTGTGATGGCCATGGCGCATCAAGCCCTTCTGACACAGAGAATAAATCTTTCATCGTGGCCCGATATGTTGCCAACAACGTCCCCTTTTTTCTCGAAAAATTTCTCAAAGCCACCCAAGGAGACATCAACAAGTCCCTGCTACGTGCAGTAAACATGACCGATGCCAGTATGAATCCCGAAACAGGCCTCGTAGACAGAAATGGCATTATCGGATTACCTGAAAGTATCCGTTGTGGCACGACCCTCACGGTTGTCTTTATTCCCGATACACCCCCCGGAGTGTCCAAAAAATTACATATCGCCAATGTCGGTGATACCCGTGCGGTACTCTGTAGTGACGGCGAAGGCGACCAGGTCACCATTGACCATGATACAGCCACAGTGAGAGACGCAGACAGACAAGGGATCGAAAAAGCAGGTCTACAAATAAAAAACAATCGGGTTTATGCACCGAAATATGGCGGCCTGGCCCTTATACCGCAGCATGGGGAAATTTCTGGGCATACCGGCCCAGAAACAGACAATGGGAATAGAGGCGGGATGTCATCCAAATCGGATATTTTCGAGGTTCCTGCTTCATTGCGGAAGATACACATCTCATCATTGCCTGTGATGGCGTAAGGGATGTCCTCTCCAATGATGACGCCGCAGACATCGTCGACATCTTACAGACCAAAGCCCAGCGAAAGGGCTTGTAGAAGCCGCCAAACAAAAAATATAGCAGGGACCACATTTCTGCCATTGTATCGAACTCACTGTAACGATTGGGGGATACAAAGGGCGAAGCCCTATGAGTCTTTTTTCTGCTCGGCCAAGCCGAGCAAGTTTTGTATTGGGGGACGGTCGTCCCCAAGCCCCTGAAAAATTGGTTACAAATAGAGATCACCACTGTCTCTATCTTTGTTTTTCGATCTAGATTAAACTAAGGACGTCTTATTTCAACCATAATAGAGGATTGAAGCCCATGTCTAAAGAAATTCGTAATATTATTATCGCCGTTGTTGTTTCCTTGTTTGTTGGTTATATGGTGGGTGGTATCACACAAACCGGTCGCTGCCCAATCACTGGCACTGTCATCTGCAAAGATACCGCTGCAGCATGTGATAGCAAAAAAGAAGCATGTCACGAAAAACGCAGCTGTAAAAAAGAAAGCTGCGACAAAGAAAAAACAGCAGAAACTGCGCCAGCAGTTGAAAGCACAGACGCCGCAGAATAGTCTCATTCGCCCGACTCATTTGTGTGAATGAGTCGGGCCTAACTATGAATTTGTGTGCGACAAAGTCGCCCCCAAATTCATTATTACATTACAAACCGGAGTCCCTATGACCTTTTCATCTTATGCATTCGCCCCCGAAATCATGGCTCAAATAGAAGCCCAAGGATACACAACCCCCACCCCCATCCAAGCACAAGCACTCCCCCCTGTCTTGGAAGGCAAAGACGTCATGGGCCTAGCCCAAACAGGCACAGGCAAAACCGCCGCATTCGTCTTGCCGATGCTCCAACGCTTTTTCGTCACAGGCGAACGCGGCAAACTACGCGGCCTCATTGTCGCGCCCACCAGAGAGCTTGTTGAGCAAATCAACGATACCATCATCGCACTGGGCAAAAATACAGGCCTGCGCAGCGTCACTATTTATGGTGGCGTCAATATCAAAGGCCAGCTCTCCAAACTCAGACAGGGCGTTGACATCATCGTCGCATGCCCAGGTCGCCTTCTCGACCACATTCAGCAAGGCAGTATCAATTTCAATCAATTGGAAATGTTGGTACTAGATGAAGCCGATCACATGTTCGACATGGGCTTTTTGCCCAGTATCCGACAAATCATCAAACATATTCCTGACCGTCGCCAAACCCTCTTTTTTTCGGCCACCATGCCGCCGGATATTCGCAAATTAGCCCACGCTATATTGAAATCACCGGTCACTATCGAAATCGGCCACACGGAAGCCAAAGACAGCATCACCCATGTTTTCTTTCCCGTGAACCACCACCTCAAGACAGACCTTCTTTTTTCTATCTTGAAACATACAGAAACCAAATCCGTTCTGATTTTCACCCGCACCAAACACCGTGCCAAAGGCCTAGACCAAAAATTGCAAAAAAAAGGCTATGCCGCGGCGTCTCTACAGGGCAACTTGTCCCAAAACAAACGCCAAGAAGCCCTCGACGGATTTCGGGATGGCAAATGATCATGGCTGTGGGACCGACATTGCCGCCCGTGGGATCGATGTCTCCCAAGTTTCTATGTCATCAATTATGATCTCCTGACACATTCGAAGCCTATACCCATCAGTGCTAGATGCGTGTATAGCTTTGTTGCCAGTGATGACCTGAAATGGCGGGCATCATCCAACGCAAACTTGGATCCCTCTATCGAAACGCGAAAGCTGGACAACTTTAACTACAATGCCCCAAAACTAGGCAACGAGCCTGAATTTGCCCGCGCACCCAGAGACCTCTAGAGCTATGCCCCGTCGTGACTCTCGCCCCACAGGGTGCTAGCGCAAAGCCCCCAAAAGGTCGCAGCGAAAGACATCCACCAGCACCAGAAAAACGCTGATACCCCAAAGCCAAACCAACGGGCTTTCGTCGGTCATGGGACAAGTAGGGGCCGAACTCTTTTAGGCTTCGCCGCGCAAGAAATAAAAGATTTTATAAAGGGCTTCGCCTCTTTGATCCCCCAAAAATCACATGATAAACACACAATCAATTCAAGACATCGCTTCTTTTTTGCCTGACATGCAATAATCTCAAAATATAAATTCGATTGCTTTCCACTTTATAAATCAAGCGATAGGAATACAGAAAAATCTCTCGAATATCTGAACGATTAATCTCAGGAACCTTTTTGCCTTGTTTTGGAAAAAAGGCCAATTTTTCGGTAGCCCTAAAAATATCTTTGGCTACTTTTTGTGCGTAATAAGGAGAATCTAGCGCAATATACATACATAGCTTCTCCAAAGTTTCCGCAGCAGTCGTGGTCCAAGTTATTTCAACCATCCGCCTACTTTTTTCCGCAATTCATCTTGAGAAATAACAACACCAGAAGCCACTTCAGATTCCGCATGCGCCACACTTTCCAAGACATATAGCCTATACATAATATCCTCGAAATTCACAGCATCTGGCATATTGGATATCATTTTAAGCGCATCCTGCTTTGCATTACCCATGGCTAAGTCTCCTCTACCCGATTATCAATATCATGTTCCAAAAGTATACCCAAACATACTGATTTTCTCACTTATTTTTTAAGATTTTCAGCAAAAAACATTATAACCGTTTCCTAGACAAACGTTTTGAAAGGGCTATCCCTTTTTCTTCTTCGGCTTGGGCAGCGGCAACGCATCGCTCGTCGCGAGGATAAGCGACACAAACAGATCGGTATCCTCGATCAGATCGGTCACCACAAAATAGGGCTTTGCTCCGGGATACGGGGCACCCACTTCTGGCTCGCCAATGAGGGCTTTTCCCGATTCCGTTGGTTTGAGATAAAACTGGTTATCACAAATCAACGCCACGACTTTTTGGTCATGATAGAAAGCATACTCCCCGAACATTTTGCGGTAGGCGATGCCTGGTAAATGGTCGAGCTGATCACAGACATACTGCACGAATGATAAATCTGATGCCATGGTTATTCTCCTACTAAATTAAACTCCCCCGCAGCAACAACACGACCATTGATTTGAACCTCTATACGATGACGCCCAGGGTATAGCTGTCGGGTACTCATATTCGCCCGTAGGGGATGCTTTTTTTCGACACGAACCCGTTCGTTTTTTTGCACGCTGAGCTGCTTGAGTTTGTAGACTTTTTTATTCGTCATCGCACCGGATTTGTTTTGGAAATACATGACATAGTCGATGAGCAGCCGTTCGTCTCGCGTCGCGAGGATCTCCAACGCAAAAAAGACAGGGTCGCCCATACGGATATTGGGCATGTCGCTCGGCCTTGCCTCGCGACATGAGAGGGATTCCAAAGGGCTCTGCCCTTTGGAATCCCGTTGCGCCTGCGGCTGAGCGAGGATCAGGCTCTGCCTGTCCTCGTGGGGAGCGTGCTCGGGAGGCTCTGCGAGCATGCCGCGACCACTATCAATGCTCCGCCCTTTGGAATCCCCTGTATTAGCTTCCCCCTTTATCCAAAGGGGGACCGAGGGGGATTTAATTTCAAAAGCCAACACATCCACTTCCGTACCGGACACAAACCCCAAAAAAGACAGCGTCTCTTCATGTCCTTGCTTGATCAGTGTCCTCAGCGAATGCGTCACAATATAGGCCATTTCTTTGTCCGACTGTTTGCCTGAATCGCGCCATTCGGCCAATTTGGCCAAAACAAAATCAGGGTCTGTCTTGGAAATATCATTCAAGTGATTGGCCACAGACCGTGTCACAAAGCGGGTCGAGTCCGAAAATAACGTATCCAAAATCGGCGCTGCAGCACCTGGATTTAGGACGATTTTTTGGGACCACGGTAGCTTTGGCCGGGTGCCTTCGCTGGCCAAACGTCGGACATGGTAATGCGCATCTTGTGCCCACACAGACAACACCCCCATGGTTTCTGAGGGAAAAGCATTGATGAAATACCGAATCGCATCTTCGGCGGAAAACCGTGTCGTAATCGCTTTCAATGCCTGCAGAGAAAAGTCCAAATCGCTAGTCGTACAGCCGTGACGCACGACAAATTCCGAATACGGCGCATAGATAAAGTCGCCAAAGTCGTCATCACGTAGCGTCGGATCGCAGGCCGGTGGCAAGGCCGCCAACAAAATACCAACAGCAGCACGGAAGTCTGTCGGCAAAAACGAGGTCAGACTGTCGGCTATCCAAGAGATACGCGCCTTGAGTTCCAATTCTGGGAATTTTCCCACCGTTTGGGAAACAAATCCAACACGGTCAAAGTCTGGAAAAACAGTGTGAATTTCGGATGCGATTTTTTCAACTTTGGTACGGTTAAAGAGACTGTCTTTGAGAGAAAATTTGGGTTCCATAGTGAATGAGATAGTAGCAAAATATTGGCACACACTCATGAGATAATAGCTATCGTGTGGTTACATACTGGAAAACTAACTGATGTTGAGGACTCAACCCCGGTTTATTTTGCACTACACTCACAGCACGAACCGTATCAAAATAAACGGTAACTATACCCGTTCCAAAATGAAACCCTGCTAGGGGGATCCAACAGGCTAGATAGTTACAACAAAAAAAAACGTCCCCATACACAGAAAGACACCACACATGCCTTACGAAAAAACAGTCGGATTGTACGTTCAAGACAACGAAAAATATGACCAATACCGCAAATTCATGGGCCCTATTTTGGCCAAACATAACGGCGAATTCGTCTACGACTGCCATGTCTCAGACATGCTCAAGCCACACAACACCCGTATCAACAGACTTTTTTTGCTACGGTTTCCTAGCAACACCGACAAAGAAAAATTTTTTACAGATCCCGAATACCAGGTTGTTAGAGACACCTATTTCACAGCAGCCGTAGCCGAAATACACTGCTTGTCCGAAACAGGTCTCTAAAAGCCCCTTGAAGGTGACCGTGACGGGCTATGTCACTTAGGCTAGAATAACGCACATGTCAGCAGAACAACCCAACAACGCGCTTCACAACATCACCCTCGAAAAACTCCTCACGGAATTAATCGACACCTATGGATGGAAAATATTGGGCGAACAAATTCGAATCCGCTGTTTCACGGACAATCCCAGTCTCAAATCCAGCCTCAAGTTTTTACGCAAAACCCCTTGGGCCCGTGAAAAAGTCGAAAACCTCTATGTCCTCATGCTCTGGGACAAAGAGCGCAAAGCAGACGAAGAACAAACACACTAAAATAGCGTCGTTATAGCCGGCCAAACACCTGACGCAGACTATCCCATCGCAAGTGGACGCCATTTACCACATAGTTTCGTAAGCGCTGAAAAGGGGTTGTAGGCAAATGCGCCACAGGGGAAGGTCTATTATACGCATCCAAAAGGTCTACAATCGTAGCTCCCAAAACAACTTTGTTTTGTCCAGCTTCCGCATAAAACATCTCCCTGAGTTGATTTATTAAACGATCTGCCAGCGGATAGTGATTTTGCCGTATGAGCCCCAATCCAAATTCACGGTACTCTTGGCAACGACGCTTCATAGTCGAATGGGCTGAAATACCCGTCATCACACTATCAAAAATAGCGAGATCCTCGACAGACGGTACAGATTCATTTTTGGGACCGACGATAGGCGTCAGATCACACCCCAATTTCAGCAACGCATCACGCGCCATTTTGGGATCTCTACAGCATGGACACCCAGGTTCATGCGGCTTTTTTAGCCATGTTAGAATCGCTTCTTTTGCGACATATTGTTTGCAGCAGGGCAGTACAAAACAGTCTTTCTCAGACAGTTCCTCCAGCGTGATCCCGCATGTGCGAGGCTCTGTTCTGATCGCAATTTGTTTGTTCATAATCACAAGAATAGTGGCTTTTCTACCTGAGAAGTCATGACTCTGTGGCCAAATACCCGTAAGCGTTTCACGCTTATGGGGCTAAGGGATTCACCTTCATAAATCTGCCTTGGGCAGATTCAGCTGGTCAGCCTACTATCTCTGATACAGCGTACACCTCCTGGGAAAAATGTGATTGGCTTCTTTCCTTACAGTCGGCGGATTCCGGTTACGTCGCAAAGCCTCCTCACTTTCCGAGATGCCTCTGCAGGGACCAGCTAAGCCCTTTAATCCTTCCACTTTGCTCAGCGAAGCTGAGCGAAAGCAGTTTTTCGGGGTTTTAGGGTCACTGAGCGCAGCCAAAGTGTCGCCCCTCTAGGGAATCGATTACGGACACCCCTACCTGAATTGCATCCATCGCTTCGTGATGCAATGACGCAAAGCCCCAAAGCGGAATACCCCTGTGCGGTACCAAAATCACCGTAATCCGGCCTCAGATACCCCATTTTCTCTGAGCCTGTGTACTGCACCCGGCGCGCCCTTTCTTGCAAATATAAATCATAGACAGCTTTACCTTCAGACGTCTGTAATTGAAAAGCGTAATTCTGGAATACATGAGTTTGACCTTTGCTATCAGAATTAGCGTCAACATACCCCGATGGTGATTCGAGAGTTTCGACAATCTTCCAGAATCCACGTTTGTAGGCAGCCCCAAAACCGTATAGGTATTCTGAGTGGACCATCTCCACCCAGATTCAATTTCAAATCATTTTTTTCAAAATTTTCATAGGTCATACGTCGCGTTATCTGGGGTCCAAAGCTTCACCTTATGTATCTCTTCCTGCAAAATGTCAAACTATTCTCCGAGAAGTAGGGGTTTGTATTGCCACCAGACAATACTGTGGCTGGCATGTGAGACCACCTCCCGTCATATCAGCCGGGATATACGGGCCCTCCAGAACGGTCTTTGTCGAAGATATACGCGATCTACCAGACCATCACCAATCTGCAGGCCATAGTTTTCACCAGCGTACCTTCAAAATGGGTTTGCGCTTTCGGCGCCTGACGGAGTCATAGGACCCATCAAGGGTAGTCAACACGGGTAAGCTGACAAGGTGACCCTCAAGGCATCTCGAGAATAGCTGTTTTTGCCGTGCCGGGGTTATCTTGAGCATAATTGTAAACTCTGAGACAAAATGAAGGACAATGAGACGCTACTGAATCAGAGCCTACCAAATAGCTTCATTGAGAATGACGTTTACTGCCCACCTGCACATGCGGTGGAGAATCCATAGACACGACATCATCTACAAGAGCGACCAGTTTTGGCAGGTTTACTCCTTCCCCTCGGCCTCTTCTGATTCAGCGGTCGTCCATGTCACTCTGCACGTAGTTGGATTATCTTGTTTTGAACTCCACAGCAGGGTCTGTGGTCTTATCAGCCTTACCCGTTTGCAACATAATTAGACCTTCAGAAACAGACATGGAGGGAACTTTGGCGATGCCACTTTGGCGCCAGTCTGTCTCAACCAAAGATATTATGACTAAAATAGATGATTTACCTTGCATTCATAATAATTCCACTCTTCTCCGACCCTTAGGGAAAATAAACCTGCATTGGGTACGATGTTTCAATCATGTCATCCAAAACATGGGACTTTTGAAGCGATTACAGGAGCCCCTTTGGGACCTTAGGGAGCAATCCGCTATCCCAAAACAATCTAGGCCAGTGTCGTAAACACATTCGTCACATCATCGTCATCTTCGATGAGCTCGAGCAAGGCATTAAACTCAGCCTCTTGCTCATCATTCAATTGCATCGTCGTGGTTGGCTCTCTGGTGAGTTCTGCATGCAAAATCGTACAACTCCTGGTCTTCCAATGCTTTTGCATACGGCCAAAAATCTTCAAACGATGTCGCATATAGATAGCCTCATCACGATTGATTTCTTCGGCACCATGACTAATCATTTGAACTCAAATTCCGATCCAAATCACCTTCTGAATCGCTACTTGTACTCCTCAGCCTGAATAGAAATGTCATCGACCCTTTGGTCCCCAAAGCGCCACCTTTATTAAAATAGCCCGTAGATTTCCCACCGTACGGGTTGCTATTGGTCGCCGTTTCATCATGACCAATGCCGTGAGGGCCTTTCCTCATGGGCTAACATTTCGAGATCGCCATCCCCTTTGCTCACCGCACGCTTGATAGCCGAGTCCACGTTTTGTTTCGGCATATTTGCCGTCCGTGCTTTGGCCAAAACCATACGCAAGCGCGGATTGCCATCGGGATCAGGCCCACCCAGTTTGACCGCAACCGCGACCTCTTTCCCAATACGGGCAAAAACGCGGCCCATCTTGGCATAACGCGCAAACATTTTGTGTTTTCTTTTTTCGAACATACGGCCCATAGTGATACTCCTGATTTGGTAGAGTGATTTTGGAGATATCATGCCATAAATCGGCTACAGGTACAAAGTCACAAGGTTCGCTGTGTAATCGATTTCTACACGAGGGGTGCGGGGGCTATCGCTGGTCCCTGAGAGTAGCCGAAGGGCCGTCCCTGAAGAACTTGTCTTCTTTGGGAAGTTGAGGTGCCTTCGGAAAAGCCTCCTTTATAAGGGGGTGTCACTGCAGGTGACGGGGTGGTTCTGTTCCCACGAAGCGCCCCCCTCTTGCTCTCGCAAAAGAAAATAATGAAACCATTCAACAATGAACAACCAACACACACGCTTAATACAGCTAGCTACTGGCATTTTACTGATCACCCTATTAAGCGCTTGCCAAACGAAAAACATCAACATCCTGCATCAGATCGCACCTGCACCGCTTATTCAAGGCGCTTATGATGGACAAGATGTCCTATGCGGGAAGTGAAACAATATGGCGATTTTGGACTTGGCACTTTTGATAAAATCGATGGTGAAATGGCTGCCGAATGGGAATTTTACTAAGTAAATCCGATGGCACTCATTTCAGAGCCACTGCCCACCCAAATAACACCCTATGCCTCCGTCCATTTTTTTTCATACAGACACGACACAAGATTTCTAAGATTGAAGATTTTGACGCATTGAAAGCAACATTAACCGCGCACTGAGTATCCAAACCGGTTTACCGCACTAAATCGCCAAGATGTGCTGCCAGCCATCACATTACGAAGTCCAAAACACAAAACCAAACCATACCCCTCATTAAAGGACGCCATCTACGATCAATCCATTTTTGAGAAAAAGATATCACTGGCACATTATTTGTTATTACATCCCCGCTTACCTCGGGAAGTCATTGTACTGGGATTCCATTTACATTTCATTTCAGATGATGGTGATATATGTTTTAGCGCTCAAAATCAAACATGGCACCGTCATGCTTGATGAATTAGCCGATGTTCAGGTTCATCTTTTTGGTGATGGGGATAAGACCAATACGGCTAAACAATAGTCAACAGCATCAGACGGTCTCGAAAAGAAGCGGTACACTGCTATGAAAAACAAAAACCCTAGAAATTCACCAGTTTCATTGGAATCAAAACCTGTCTTGAACGTAAAAACCTGAAGAATAATGGTGGGCGGTATTGAATCGAAACTAACGACCTCTTGCATGTCAAGCAAGTACTCTAACCATCTGAGCTAACCGCCCGGCAGGAAAAAAAGAATATCATGTCTCATCCACAAGGGTCTGGCATGTCTTCCACAAACTGTTAAACTAGCTCATTATGAAGACGCCATTTTAAGGGGGTATTTTGAGCACATCACCGACCAACGATGATGAACCTAAATTATACCAGCGACGCCCTACCCTATCCCATCGCGCTAAAAACAAGCACAACACCGCAAGATTTTGAGAAATCACTGCACACCATCGCACATGATGTACGCTCCCCTATCCGAAACATTCTGACGTTTTCAACCTTTTTAGACAAAGACAACCCAACTCTCAACAGCGATAGCAAAGACCATACTTTAGAAATCCAAAAGCAGCACAATCACTGGAAACACTACTCCAAGGGCTATTGCAAGTCGGACACAACTGGACCACGCCACCACACTTTCAACTAGCCTCACTGCAGGAAATCGTCAAGGACCATTAAGGAATAACGAAACCCTCACCAATAGCGATATCAGCATCCAAGCAGATCTCCCAATCTAATCTGTGATGTGGACAAAATAAGCACGCTGTTCAAAATCCTCATCTCAAATGCCATCAAATTCAGGACCCAAGATAAGCCAAGTATCCAAATTGGCAGCACCACGATTGACCAAGAAACAGCCTTTTTGTGCGAGACAACGGCATCGGCATCCCAGAAAAAACCATCTAGAAATAGGTACGCTGTTCAGACAATTGCATCCCAAATCGCAGTACAGGATGATGGGGTAGGGCCTCATCGCCAAACAGATCATCACAGTCCATCGGGGGAAAATGTATCTCCAATCGACACCTGGGGAAGGCACCACGATCTACTTTACGATACCCCAAGAACAGGAGATTTTTTCATGAAAAAAACCATTTTAATCGTGGAAGACAACCCCGCAGACCGAAATCATCAGCCGATATATCCAAGCCTTCAAAACACCCGTCACCCCACACTTTTGCGAATCTCTCACAGAAGCCCAATCGTGGTCAACCACCAAACACCAGACATGATGCTATTGGACCTCAATCTTCCCGACTCTTTGGACACAGACACACTTCAGATCGTCTCCAAAATGGCCAAGAACATCCCCATCATCGTCCTCACCGGTCACAACAATCAGGACATCGCACTTCGCAGCATCCAGCAAGGATTTCAAGACTTTTTGCGAAAAGGGGAATTCGATGAACGCATATTGGAGAAAAGCATTCTGTTTTCATTGGAACGTTATGCCATTTTGCAACGGTTGGATACAGCCAACCACAAAATCACGACACTCAACAAAGCATTGGAAAACAAAGTCCTAGAACGCACACAAGACCTGGCAGATAGCCAAAAAGAATTGATCAAACATCTCCATATACGGGAAAATTTCATTCGCAACATCACCCATGAAGTGCGCACCCCACTCACCGGCATTTTGGGCGCCATACAACTCCTCGAAAGCCGCGATTTGGCCGACGATGTGGCGCTATTGTTTGGGATCATTCAGAGTCCAGCATCCAAATTCACCATTTTCTGAATCTGTATTTGGACTACACCTGACACAATCAGACGGTAGTCGTTTGATCAACAAACCCTTGATACAAAAACCCTACAAAAAGAGACTGATGACCTTACGCACAAACGGTCACCAAATCACCGGTAACGTCACCCTCAAATCTGCAATCGTATCCAAGACACCTAACAGGTAATGCAAAAGAGACACCTACCATGGTCCTCAAATGGTCAAACACTTCTCGAAAAGATATACAGCCGTCCACCTACACACCATTCGGTATCGTTTCCGTGAGATTCGCCGCCAAACCAAGCACCGAAAATACTGTCGAGCTAACGTTCGAAGTTGCCAATACAGGTCCCGCTATCTCCGAAGAAACAGCACAGGAACTTATGGCGCCTTTTATTCAAGGAGGAGACAAAACCTACCAATTCCAGGGAGCAGGTCTTGGATTAACCCTCTCCAAAAAATTGGCAGAAATGATGCAAGGCCAGTTGCACTTTGCACACGACACGGAAAAGGGAAATATATTTAGCATTCGTATTTATTTGGAGCTGGCAAACAGTTAAGTTGTCGATTGCGCCAATAAACTGGAAACAAAAGGACCCAGCTCTCCCAGTAAATTGTCCTTTGAAATAAATTCGATGCGATACGTCGCAATCAAATCTGGCAATTGCAATGGCGTCACACCGGACATAATACCCATCGGGATTTTGGGGAAAAATGTCCGCAATACACGGACGGTTTCTTCACCATAAATACGTGGAAAATGAATATCCGACACGACCACATCTGGATTCAAATCCCGCAACCCCTCATGAATCCGCGTACACGTATGAAATGAAATCTGGCCCAACAAATCAGCCAACGCATATTTGACAATCATCAACAACGCAGGATCATCATCCAAGACCAGAACCGTCTTCCGCTCACTAGACATGGGGCAACCGCACAATGGTCAGCCAAAACGTTTCTATCTGCTTGATGATCTCCATAAACGCATGAAAATCAACCGGTTTACGAATAAAGCAATTGACATGCTGACCATAGGCCATATCAATATCTTCTTCCGCTTCAGATGTCGTCAATATCACGACAGGAATACGCTTGAGCTGCTCATTGGTTTTGATTTCTTGCAGCACCTCTCGCCCATTCTTTTTGGGAAGATTGAGATCCAACAACACAATATCTGGTCGAACCGCATCTACGTAATCACCCGTCTGCAAAAGGTAGGACATCGCAGCCGCCCCATCTTTGACCACGTGAATGACGTTCGCAACACGCGCATCTTTAAAGGCATCCAATGTCAGACGAATGTCTCCCAAATTGTCTTCTACCAACAAAATTTCAATAGGCCTCATACCAATAGCTCCTCTGCCTGTAATGTGTACAAAAGTGGTCCCCAATTCCACTCTTAGATGTCACCCCTAATCGTTCCCCAAAATTTTCTACGATTTTTTTGCACAAAGATAGACCTATACCTGTCCCCGGATACGCATCTTTGCCATGCAACCTTTGAAAGATAACAAATATTTTCGAAAAATACGCCTCATCAATGCCGATACCATTGTCTGACACAGCAAAAGTCCAAAGCCCATTATTGCACTCTGCGGCAATACGAATAAGCGGCGATTTTTCACCCCTAAACTTGATCCCGTTCGTCACAAAATTCTGAAACAACTGATACATCTGCAAATGATTCGCCAGAATAGTCGGCAATTCACCGATCTCCAAAACAACAGCATTTTCTTGGATAACCGCACTCAAATCACGCTGAATTTCCGATAAAACCTGATTCAAATCCACAGCACTCAAGACAACATCTTTTTTGCCCACCCGTGCATAACGCAACAAGGCATCTACAAGCCCCTGCATGCGCTTCGCACCATCTACCGCAAAATGGATATATTCTTTGCCATCTTCATCCAAGACATGCGTGTACTTTTTGTCCAAAATCTGACAAAAACTCGCCACCATCCGTAAGGGTTCCTGCAAATCATGCGAAGCCACATAGGCAAATTGTTCCAACTCTTGATTGGATCGCTTCAACTCTTCTCGCGCCGCGCTCAAAACTGAAATATCAGAAGCCAAACCCAAATAACCAATAATGGTATCCGTATGGTCTCGCAATGCCGTCACCGTCAACAAAACAGGAAAAGTACTGCCGTCTTTTCGCACATAGGTCCATTCATGGGTATTGGGCAAATTCAAATTGGATTTGGCCACAAAAACCTCAAAACCCGGTGTAATGGACACACCCAATTCTTCGGAAAACTGTGCGGCACGGGCCACCACCTCATCACCAGAATGAATCAGTGCGGGTGTCTGTTTATCCACCATTTCTTCTTCAGAATAACCCAACATCGACGACGCTTTTGGATTAAACACCTTAATAACACCGGACACATCCGTCGAAATCACAGAATAACCGGCCGCATCAATCAGTGTTTCTTGATATACCAGAAGATCACGGATACGGTCTTCAGGCAATGTACGCTCCGTAATGTCAAAACAAACACCCACCAACCGGGATCCTCGACCTGAATAATTTGGATAACGTTTGCCTCTGGCTTCCACAATACGGAGTCCCCCATCAGGTAAATTCACCCGATAAGACAGATGATAATCTTGGGCCCCATCACGAACAGACATGAGGACATTGCCCACAGACTCACGATCGTCCGGGTGCACCAAAGCCAAAAAACCCGCCAAATTGCTGGAAAACGAGTTTCCTTGCAACCCAAACAGCATCTGCACATGCGCATCAAAAGATAGCTTATCCAGCTCTAAGTCCCAGGACCATGTACCGACGGAGGCCGCAGACAATGCCAGATTGTGCTGAATTTCTATTTCAAACCGTTTTTTCTCAACGTGATTGATCTCAGAAGCTGTCCAGTACAACAAAACCAACAGTAAACACACATAAATAAGAAGAAAAAAAGCTACCTGTGAATTTGAGTCAAAAACACCAAGTCGATGTTGACAGACTTGCCCACCTAAAAAATGAAGGGAACCAGTACTGCAAAAGGCGCTGTACGACGAAAACTTTGCCACCCAACCTCTTTTGCTCAACACCAAGCGCAAACAGTCCTGAGTCGGATGGGCACAAACCCTGATAGAGGCACAGAGCAAAGAGATAGCCAAAAGGAATGGCCATACCTGTCAAATGCAGACACCGAACAAACAACAAAACACCATACACATAGCCAAAATCGCCATCACTAAACAGATAAAACATAATGATCAAAACCAAGGGTTGTGACTCAGTAATGACAGCGTCTGTTGCGTGATGGTTGGCCAAAGGAGAGGTTCCCTAAAGAAAACAAAAGACATGGCTGTCGGTGGCGAAACCTGCCCGCTCATATCCGCAGGGATACCGAAGCAGGCTATAAAATAATAAAGTCAGACAAGCCCCAATCAGGGCATACCAGATAGTGACCAAAGAGCCCCAAAAGACAACAGCACAAACAAAGCAGCGCCCAGTTGCGCCAATCGTCGCATAATCGTACGCGACAATCCAATGCACAGAGAGCCAAAGAATCGCACCACAAAGATGGATGCCTATCGCTGTATTGGGGGTCATATAGACATAACTAGAACCAAGATGCCTGAGTGGCACAGATATCAAAAGCCATCCTGTGAGGACAAGACTAGCCACAATATTAAGGAATGAAACCATCGCATACTTTTTTGAAAATAGCGAATATAGCGATCAGCACCTCTGATCATCGTCGACCTCCTTTCCACTTCCATTCACCGGCAAACCGACACCGCTATCGATTGGCGACCAGTTAACAGTAGATATATACATATAGGTAAACGACGGTAACCAGTTTACCAGGCCAGGGGGCTAATAGGGATCTACTCTCATAAATCTGCCTTGGCAGATTCAGCTGGCCGTGGCCAGATCTCTGACAGCGCACCTCCCGTGTACGCCTTTTTCCTCCTTACAGTTTATGGATTCCGGTTACGTCGCAAAGCCCCCCACCTTCGGAGGAGAAACCCTTGTGGACCAGCGAAGCCCTTTATTAACTCATATCTGCCTAGCGAAGCTGGAGCGAATAATGTTTTTCGGGGGCTCTGCCCCCAGCCAGAGATTTACAAAGGGCTGACGCCCTTTGAATCCCTGTTACCTCTGCCAGAAGGTTTTGCAGCAAACGACGGGTGATTTGGGACTCCCAACTCAAAAAAAACAGATTATACTAATGTGCATTACACCAATAAGGAACCCCAAAACAAACAGCCTCCTGTGTGCAAATTAGAGCCTCTACCACGCTCACAAACCCACCCCATGTACGCAGCTAACAAACCTCAGACCTCCAACAACGGTGGAAACACTGCATCGTCTGGTTTGGGATTTATGTTTCTCCTAAGTCACTGCAACACACATAACATGTGTCACGGTTCCGTGGATTCCTGCCGACACATACCCAAGCCCGTCGAATGATTAATGAAATTGTCCGGCAGAAGAATCCGACACTACTGATGGTGGCCACCAGCCATTTAATTTTGTCGACGCTGAGGTATACAATGGGCGCCAACACCACCCCTATCATCGATGTTGGCCGAATTGCCAAGGCGTTTCGTTTACTGTCACAGAGAAAACGGAAGCCTGAAGCCGCAAAAACATCAATTGACCAATATGGGACATCGTAAGCAGTCTGGATCACAGCCAGCGATTGCCGCGGCCTTTGCATTGGGTCGCGTAAGATGTCATCCCGACATGTTCGTGCATCGGTCAAACACCACTACGAAACAGATCCTTGCTGCGTCGCTCCCTTACAACCCCGATTTGGAACGCCATACCGAACTGGATGGCGACGATCATGGGCCAATGGCGATGAGGCTCCCGACAACAGTGGCAGGCAAACACTGACGCTTGACAATCGCTGAAGACGCAGCAACACGCGCATTATCTGCAATGGGATTGCGTTGTGGGATAGCCTGTTAATAAACGTTAAAAAAAACTGCAATTTCTTTTGTTTTTTTGATAACTGGATTTGTATACCCGTTCCAAAATAAAATATGGGTTTCAAATCGTGACGGAGTATTCTTTATATGTGACCATAGCGACTTGGAAAGTCCTCGGTCCAGGTTTTATTTTGAATGGGTATATCCGTTGATAAAATAACCAACGCATTAGTGAGGAGCCTATGACTATGTTTCTATTAGCAACACCATCCTGTTCCGGCAACAAAAACACGATCGGCAGTCGCGCCGCACAACAGACAAACCGCCCCACACCCATCACAATCTACGACGAATGCCATACACACCGTTGTATACACAAAGCGGCGATCTCGCCCACTCAACATCGCCATCCATAAATCCACGTCGCATTCTCAATGATGCCACACGACTCGCCCATCGTTTACCGGGTCGCGCCAAAGGTCAGATTTCTTGACCATTGTGCAGACCAATACCGCTTGTCTACTATCGTCAAAACAAACAAAGCATTATGTCGCCCAAACATCCTCGGAGACTATCTCGCCAAAGTCTTCCAGAGGATTCAGTAGTTATCGGCCTCCATGGCTCCTCGGAAACGCACCACGAAAACTAAATAAGGCGAGCATCTGTATCTCGGTTGGTCTGCCCGAAACAGATCTAAAACTAAAATAAATCAAGCGCAATACTGCACCTTTATACCCAAGGTACCGGTCGACTTATATCTTGTGTTGCAAAAACAGACGAAGAGGCTATCTTTGTAAGGAAATCAAATTTTGTGTTGATAATTATCTGATCTCACTCTCAGTAAAGCATCCACAAACAGGGGAAGATCAAAGGCAACCAATCGGACATACTCCAAGGATGGCGAAGCCCTATATGGGTACTTCGTGCACTCAACCAAAAAAAAACGCATCAACGCAAAAATGATGAAGGCAATATTATTTAGAACTATCTAGCCCCCGCAAATACGAGGGACTGATTGAGGGTGTCCTGAATAGTGGATAAGATATTGAGGCGTTGCTTTTTAGCGGTTTCAATAATGGAGAGCAATATAGCATGACGCTGAGCCCCTCCGACTTCTAAAGCCACCCGATATTTTTTGCTTAACCTTTGGCTGATATGGAATGCCCAAGTCTGGAGCTGTTGCTATGGAAAAGAATGTGCTGGGTCTGACATAAAAAGTAAAATAGAATCCTGATGTTTGATGATCCGCTTTTGAAGTTTCAATACTGTCATTGGTCCTGTTTTGACGTTAAAACAGCCTAGTTTGATGATATTCCTGAATCACAGACGTCTGAATCTCACAACTTGAAAAGATGGATCACGGGCTTTGGGATGCCAATAGTGCTATCCAACGGCTAGGCCCAATTACATTTATATGTCTTTACCAAAAACATGAGATTCGTTGTATGTGGGGGTGATTGCTTTCGATGGCCGACTTGCGGCAACAGTATTGTTGTGCGCAGACCAGCAGTCGTGGCACAGGGGTGCCTTGATAATTCTACCAAAATGGGTTTTGACAACGTTGTATCCGCGACGTTGATCGATGGCATAGTAGCCCCCAAGATCACTTTGCCATGTCCATTGCCACCATCGCCTTCCCTCAACCCGACAGCCTGTTTCATCAGATCCAACCCACTTTACCCCTGCTTGATTAAGGTCATAATCTGATGATAAACTGGCATCGCTTTGCTGCTGTTTCTTAAGGGCGTTCTCAATGCTGCGTTTGCAGATCTGTACACCAAACAAATCGTTCATCAATGTGTCAGGCGGGCATAGGGCAGAACGTGAGCAACATTGAGGTATACCAGGAATGACTTGAGTCGTTGTGCAAGTTGTAGGTGGGCCAGGTGATGCCGGTCTGGAAACTGACCCACATGTCGCTGACCACACTGACAGGTGATTCCCATTTTGATATTCTGTGACATATGCTTATAGGTGGAATATCGATTTCTTGATGTGTTCCACGCATTCAGATTAGGTGATATCCAGCTCCGGCACCACAGCCCGAGCATTGATCTGCCGGCCGACACTTGACCACTTCATCTGGGGGTTCTGCTGACGTGTTTTCCTCGGATGCCGGCTTGCCTGCCAGGCCGTTTCCGCTTTTCTTGTGCAAAGACTGGCTCTGGTTTGCCTTATTCGGGATCACTGTTTGTGGCTTTGAGCCTGTCCTTAATTATCCTTTCTATAAGGAGTTTATCTGCCTTCCAGTGCTGCCTGGATCCACAGTCCCTGTTGGGTTTTGATTTGTTCTTGTTGCATTCTAATCTGTTCTTGCTGCAGTTTAACTGGTTTGTCTTGCAACAAGATGACCTCTATGAGTTGGTTCTTGCTGAGCTTCTTCAGTTCCTTCTTCTTTACTAATTCCATACCTACATTATAGCAAACCACTTTGAACACCCCCAGTTGAGGTAACTCCGCTCATTTTAAGACCCTCTTTTGGCCATACCTTTTATTTGAAAACTCTTTTGTAGCCAAATACCAGTCACCTAATACATGGGCAATATTTTGCACGTGAAATAAAGCTACCTGAAATTGCCTCTTGACACGGGGTTTTCTTGATACCGCTTTGCACTGGAGTGGGGGCTGATAGTTACTATTATTTTATAAGTAACTCCTGCCCCAACTATTCTTAGGCCTCATCATTCTGTAGGGTATTTTATTCTCGGATTTTGAGGGGTGAACCCTCAATCAAAAAAAAAATGTGATTCAAGGAAGGATCTGTTGCAAAATGTATCAGGTAAGGGATTTGCAGTCCATGAACTGCCGTCATTGATCGCTGAAGGCTTTTATCTCAAAAATCAACATTGAGCGTAATGAGGATTTTTAGGACCCCAAAAAATTACAGCGACGATAGGAGCGGGAGGGTACTTTGGGGCTATACGTATGCTGCATCTTTGCAATGTTCTTATCCTCAAAAACACACCTATCAGGTAAGGTATTTTCTAAAGCCTCAGAAACCCTCCCTAAACAACATTTTGGCTACAAACACTCGTCCTTACCAGGAAAGCATCATCCAAGGATTGCCTTTGATGGCTATGATGTTATGACCGTGTTGCCTACAGGATCCGAAAGTCGCTTGCTATCAGCTACCGGTCGCTATGATGCCCGGCACCGCTGTCGTCATCTCCTCTATCGCGCTGATCCAGGACCAAGTCGATAGCCTCATCCAAAACGGCATTCCCGCCACAGGCATCCACAGCGGCATGGACCCCTATGATATCCAAGGTGTTCTATCGTCACTGTCCGCCTACAAACTCATTTATATTGCACCCGAACGTCTCTCGGATCAGCACTTCATTCAGACCTTGCGTGAAGCCGATATTTCTTTTTTTGTGGTCGATGAAGCCCACTGTATCTCCCAATGGGGGCACGCCTTCCGTCCCGAATACCGCCAACTCGGCCACCTCAAAAAACTGTTTCAAAAACCCATTGCCGCGCTCACCGCCACCGCCACCGCCGATGTCGCCAAAGACATCGAGCAACAACTCTCTATGGAGAACCCTGTACGTGTACAGGGCAGCTTTGACCGAGAAAACCTCTTCATCCGTATCGCAAAGCGCGACGAACTCTACAAACAACTCACCACCATTATCGCCAGCAAACCCAAAGAAAGCGGCATCATCTACGTCGGCACCCGCAAAAAAGTCGATGACATTCATGCCTTTCTCAGCCAAGCAGGACATCGCGTCACGAAATATCACGCTGGTATGACAGATCAGGCTAGGATCACTGCGCAACGGGAATTCATCACCGATGCCACCCAACTCATGGTCGCCACCGTCGCCTTTGGCATGGGCATACACAAGCCAGACATTCGCTATGTCATCCACACCGATATGCCAAAAAATATCGAGCAATATTACCAAGAAATCGGGCGTGCAGGACGGGATGGCTTGCCCTCAGAATGCACCATGTTTTATGGCGACCAAGACCAGATGATGCATCTGCGTTTTCTCGATGACATCACCGATATGAGCATCCGCCGTCATATGCAGCGCAAAATCACCGATATGGGTATGTTTTGCTCACAGACCAGCTGTCGCCGCAAAAACCTACTCCAGTATTTTGGAGAAACCTATCAGAAAGAAAAATGTGACTACTGCGACAATTGTTGTGACGTTCTCGAAGAAGTCGATATCACTATCCCTGCCCAAAAAATCATGTCCTGCGTGTATCGGCTGAACCAAGCATTTGGCATCGCCTACGTCATCGATGTCCTACGTGGCTCCAAGAGCAAACAGGTATTGGGACGTGGTCACGACAAACTCTCTACTTACAATCTGATGCCCGAGTACAACAAAAACGTCCTCAAGCATATGATTCATAGTCTCATCGACCAAAAGCTGCTCATGCTCAGTGGCAACGAATACCCCACGCTGGCACTGACCGCCAACTCCCGAGACGTCCTCACCGGCAAACAAACGGTCATCATCCGCCAACGCCATGTCCAAGAAGAAACGGTCGCCGTTACCAGCCATGACAGCGCCCTATTTGATACCCTGCGTGACCTCCGAAAAACACTGGCAGATCTCGAAGGCGTTCCTCCCTATGTCATTTTCCCCGACCGCAGTCTCATCGAAATGGCAACCTATTTTCCCCAATCCGAAACACGGTTTTGCGATATCAATGGTGTCGGTCCTCAAAAATGGGCCAAGTATGGGGAGCCCTTTGTGGCCAAAATCGAAGATTATTGCCAAACCCATGGCCTGGCCGAAATCGCGAAAACGGCACAAAACACAAAACCTGCACCAAAACCCAAAAAATCCAGTCGCAACGAATCGATGAGCGAAACCTTTCGACTCTTGCAAACCACCAACGATTTGGACGAAATCGCCCAGATTCGTGGCCTGGCCAAATCTACCATAACGGGTCACATTTTGGCCTTGATTCAACAAGGTGAAGCCATTGATTGTAGTGCATGGGTGAACCCAGAAGAGTCCGCCCAAATCAATGCCGTCATCGATAGGCTCAACACCACTGCCGTCGGTGCTATCAAACGCGAACTCCCCCCTGAAATTGGCTATGACAGCGTGTATTTGGTATTGGCTTCGCGGACGTCACTATAGAGGGGCTCACGTTTAGTAGACAGCGTGTTATCATCTACCCCTACTATCAATAACAGGAGCCCCCTATGTTCAAATCAACGATCACAGTTGCCCTCATCGCGTTCACAGCCTACCTCGTCATCACCCTATTTATGCCAAAAAAGCGAGAACCCCTCTCTCTCCAACAACTCCAAACGGCGATGATCGTCGATGTCCGTACACCCGCTGAATTTGCAGCTGGCCATTTCAAAGACGCCATCAACATTCCCCTATCCGAAGTACCCTCCCGTATCGATGCCTTCAAGACAGACAAGCTGTTGATTGTGTATTGCCGTAGTGGCAACCGCAGCGGACAAGCCGTCAAACAACTCAAAAATCACGGCATCACCGCTATTAATGGTATCAACCAAGCCCATTTGGAAGCGATTCACTAAGCGTTGCCCTTTAAATCTCCTACCACCGCCCAATACCAAAATCACCAAACACCTCCAGAAAGGCCTACCCCGCTATGAAACACCACAAACAAGTCGCCACAACCATCACATTCAGTGACCAACAATTCGCAACACTGATCGAGACACTCAAAACACCCATCGCCAACCCCGCGTCAGACGCTAAGCTCGAACAAGCACTCACAGCACTCTCTACCTGGACAGAAAACAATCCAAAACTCCCCACAGCTACCGATGTCGCAGGTATCACAGCTGCCATTCAGAATTCCGGAGACCAAACCAGAAAACAATTAAAAGCCCTGTCCGATGCAGTCACAAGCACCATACCCGCAGAGACAAAAGGCACCTATTTCAAAGACTACGGACTCCCCACGACCAGCACTCTATTGAGTATCACATCATTGGTTTTGGGCATTGTTTGAAAAGTATCGACAATTCAACACAAACAACATCACCATCGACACTCAAAACGACGATCACGCGAATACCGGCAACAGCACAAACCCCTCTGCATCAAGTGCCGCAGAAAGTGATACCAGTAGTCTCTTCACAGGACTTGCGATCGCATCATCATAGGTCTCGCAGTAGGCGCCGGCAGCTACCACTGCTTCGTCGGGTCCTGAGCGACGAGAAGATGACTATGCGGTAGCAGGCCCTCAGGATAACGATGACCAGGAAGACAACCAGTCACCGCAAGATACCAACACGAAATCAAATTAGGACCTCAGGGACCCCTGTCGCAATTCACAATGTGTAGAGAGATCTAAATGTAACCACTTCCTACGCCAGGAGGCTTAACAGGGATTTAAAAGGCGTCAGCCCTTTAATCTATATTTCGCTCAGCAAAGCGCAGGCAGAATATCTTTTTCGGTGTTTTTGGGTCACTGAGCGCAGCCGAAGTGTCGCCCCAGCACCCCCCGTCTAGGAAGTGCTTACATCGAAATCCCAGAAACAGAAGCCTTTGAGACTTTTTCTTGCTCGCCTTTGGCGAGCAAGTTTGTTTGTTTTGAAACTAGCGTCCCCCAAGCCCCCACTCCAAAAAGGTCGCGATGCCATGGGGTATGTCGCAGCAGAACCTATTTCTGCAACATCGCCGCTATGTGCTACCTTTCAGGCATGATTACATTCAAAACAGATGCCCCGGCCCAAGACCGTGATGTGCTCATCGAGTCTATTCACAACATCTGTATCACTGAGTACGAAAACGATAGTATCAAAGACGCTATTCTCGCAAAATATCTCAACCTCGACATCACCCTCGTCACCATCATTGGCTACAGAGATGATCACCCTGTTTGTATGGCCATCATCGAAAAAAGCACTGCGAGCTATGGCAATTTTATCTGCCATGCACTCAGAGAAGATGACATAGACGCCATCGAAGCACTGACAGATGCTGCCACCCAACACCCGCTTTGTAGTGGCAGCTTTATGGAGCTCATCCAGTATTATCCCAACAATCCTTTTCGCAAAATTTTCCTAGAAAAAAACATCCAAGAACTCCCTCGCCAACGACTGGTACGCTACCTCGACACACCCGTATCTTATCCCAGATGGCGCAGCGACATCAGTTTTCGCCCCGTTGACAGTGATGTCTTTGACATCGTCGGTGAGATCAGCGCCGCCGGTCACAAACAAAGTCAGGACTACCCTGGCTATGCCGATCTGGAAAACCCCAAAAACAGAACAGATCTCGAAGCCGCCGTCTTTGGCGAACTCTACGGACCCGTCCTACGTCCAGCAACCTTACTCCTCTTGGTGTCAGGCAAACCTGTTGGCTATATTTGCTATGTCGGAATTGCCTGCTGGGGAGAGCCCCAAATCCCTTGGATTTTCGATATCAGTGTCCACCCGGACTATCACGGACAAGGCTATGGCAAACACCTCTTGAGATACACATTGGCCGTCCTCCAAGACATGAAGTACCCCATGGTCGGACTCTCTGTCACCAGCACCAATACCACCGCAATGAACCTCTACAAAGACCTCAATTTTCTCGAAGTCGAACACTTCTCGGAGTTCCGTTTGTGAACCAGCGCCCTCACAAAATACTCTTACAACGCTGTGACAAACTCGGCGACACCGTCCTCATCCTCCCCATGGTCGCCGCACTGAGAGAGCTCTATCCAACCGCAGAAATTCACGCGCTCACCTCTCCCGTTGGCGCTGAAATACTCAGTCTCCACCCCGACATTCGCAAAGTACATACCTACAGCGTCGGCCAAGGGCTCTCCTCCCTATGGCAATTATCAAAAATACTCAAAGCAGAAAACTACACCCTCTACCTCTCTGTCTGGAACAATCCCGAAATGGCATGGGTCGGCAAACTCGCAGGTATCCCACTTCGGATCGGCGATGCCAGCAACCCCAGTTTGCGGTGGCTCTATACCCATTCTGTTCGCCAAAACTGGGCCAACATGACTACCCATTGGTCATCCTTCAATCTGTCCTTGCTCAGTCCATTGGTAAACAAACACCGCCAAAACTTGGCCACAACACCCACGCCAAATACCGCATTGACGACAAAGTCCTGGCCACCGAAATACCCCATATCCGTTGGCGTACATGGCCACCCTAGCATCGAGCATCGCATTGATATCACCGCTGGCGACAGAAACAGGGATCCACGCATTCGGGTCGCTATTTTCGTGGGTACAGGTGGCACCAATTTTCCGATTCCAGAATCTGCTATTTTGCGGTTTATCACATTACTCACCCAAAACAATCAGTACCGCATTTTTCTCTGTGGTCAGGCGGCAACACCCGCACTCATGTCACTGACACAAGAAAACGTGACCAATCTCATCGGAAAAACCAATCTACCCGAGCTCATCGCATGGGTACGCCAATCCGACATCTATGTCGGACCCGACACGGGGCCCACACAAATAGCCTCCATGATGGGCAAACCCATTGTGTTCTTTTCACCAGTCAAACCCAACCCCCCAGCCTATTGGGGGCCTCTCAGCACTGCATTTCGTATCATCCGTGAGGAATACACATGCCCCAGATTTTGTGCGACAGACGGTTGCCGGAGCAGCTGTTTTGACTTTTTGACCGGAGACCGTCTCTATGCCGAGCTCTGCAACCTCCGTGAGCAATTACACCCACATCTCCTCTGGACCCCCGCCGAAAGCGCCCAAGTCCGTTTCAAACACACACTCCGAATTCTCATCGTCTGCCACAGTGTCACCGAATGGGAAATCGCCAATCACACCAGAGAGGCGCTGGCCAAACAAGATGTCCAAAGTTGGGTCCTCTATTCCAAAACCACCTCTCTCAAAGATGCTTTTTTGCTCGTCAAAATCATCAAAGCACGGAACATCAACGTCATTCATGGCCCCTTCATATCGGGGTCTGTGATGCGATTGGTCCGTCTCATCATGGGTGTTTGGTACAAGTACCCGAGCCCGTTGTGGGTCAAAGCCGGCATTTTGCCAGAGACATCCCTCAAACAATTGATGTCTCTGTATCGGAAGCTGTGGGCGTGATCGACGTTTCAGCAATCGGGGGCCTGGGGTCAAGCCTGTGTGGGTCAGTAGTAGTTTCAAAGGGCTTTGCCTTTGAAACTACTTTCACCCTCCGCCCTGACGCGCCATTGGCCGGAGACATGGGTCCCCAGGATCCCCCTCATCAACACGCTCAAACACCACTACCCCACGCCGGAAATCCACACCTCCAACAAGGCCACATAGCCCCACTACTGGCCCATCACCCAGCGATCACCAGCGTCCTGGTATTGACCGCAAAAAGTCAGGAGAGGCCAGCAGGTTTCGGGGATTTCGTCAGGCTGCCAAGGGGAGTTGCGCAGCCAGCGCTCTGACGTCACTATGCCTTATCTGAGCCCTACCATGCCCGACTCATGTGGGCGGCTGGCATTCCCATTCGTATCGGCGATGGCCAAAAAGTATTGTTGCGCCCATGGCTGCCCACCCCATCTCACTCGATTATCGTAACGTTATGCGCTATGGGAATGAAACAAATGGCTAACCGTTAATGGCGTTCAGACACAGCAGCCTTTGTCTCACTGGCGTGGACTTCTATCTCTCATGACGATCGCGAGGCCGCTACGACGCCTGAGACGACGCTCGGCATAGGTTCCGACTTTATCATCATCCACCCTGCATCCGGTGGCGGCAATCGCCTATGGTCTCGTGACCAACATGCTGTACGACACCATGATTTTGACAAAACCACCTTGCAAGTCGTCCTCACCGGCGCGGGCAAAAACGAAGCAAAGAAAGTCGCCGGAGATCCCAGCCGCCAGCGCAGCGTCAGCAGACAAGACACGTGTGATATCCACCGTAAACCAAACATCACTACGCACCCCCATGGCCCCTATCGGACAAAATGATAGCGTTAGGATCGGCGGCAGATACAGGCCCCACCCATATCGCAGCAGCATTGAAGCGACCGGTTCTCTGTATCTCCCCAACAAAATCTGAGCCAATCACTGCGCTGGGGTCCTTGGGAAACCCGGATTGATGATCGCCAGCGAACAGACGAGCAAAAAAGACCTGGTGTGTCGTCCCTACAAATGCCCAGTGACGACATGTCTCGATGCAATTGCCATCGAACAAGCGTTTGAGGCATTGGTATCGCTGATGACTGTCCCACCCCTACCAAAACCTGGGAGCTCGAGGGTGAGTCTGCCACAGGCACACGAAACCCTCGACAATAAAAAAAGCCCCTCCTGGGAGGTGAGTCGGCTTTGCGACGTAACCGGAATCTCGCCGACTGCAAGGAGGAAAAGAACCTGCCGGGTAGGCTGGTTCGGCAGAGATGTAGGCTGCCCGGCTGGATCTGCCCAAAGGCAGATTCATGAAGGGTTGGGGGTGGGCTCCCTCATGCCTAGCAGCCTCCACATTGGCATCCTCATCCATAATGATGCCGAGAGGCTGCATTACCAAGCGTTCTATGATTTTCTCAAAAAATCTGGGTTCAAAGTCTGGGTACTCCGCACACCACGCTCACCACTGGCCCTCCTACAACGCATCTGGGCCCATGATCTCTGCGTCATCCACAGCCAACACAAACCATGGGGATGGGCACTACTCCGTCAAATCGCGGCGCTGGGCATGTACGTCCCCCCTGTGTGGACACCCGCCATAGCCACGGAGATAGATACCCTCACGGACCTGTACCACAACACGTTTAAGCCCACGGCAACAGCAATACTTTGAGTTCTCGCCTTCGGCGAGAAAGTGTTTTTTTTTTGAAAGGGCTATCGGACTAAGGCTTCAATACCTTCAGCTGTAAAGACTGAATCGCTTTAAAGTGTTTTTCATTCGAGGTCGCCAAAACCAGATCATGTCCGGACGCCGTAGCCGCAACCAAAGCATCCCCAGCACGTAATCCATGTGAGGCGGTATACTCTTCAACATACACAGCTGCACGGTGACCAATATCTTCGGTCAAAGGCAAAACAGTCACATCAAAATCAGTCAGAAATTTTTTCGCCAAACGAATATTTTTTTTGGACGGCGCACACTGCAGCAGTTCCATATAGGTTTGAAGTGACACATACCGGGTTTCGGCAGATTCAAAAAGAGCTGCAGCTTTCAGGTTCCCCCGTTGTATCCAAATCAAAACATCCGTATCAAAGAGCATCAAAACGCCCACCACGCAATTGAGACATCGCAGCATCTACAGACATATCAGACGCTAAATTAGATCCGAAAAAAGGGTGTTTCGTCACAGAAATCTTGTCGACCGCATGTACCGATATCGGTTTTTTTACCGCAGACATCACCGCGAGAGGTTTCCCATGACTGTAAATAACAACATTTTCAGAACGAGACAATGCTTTTGTAATATCACGCATGTTTGTTCTCAAATCCACGATAGATGCTTTCATACGATAGACCTCCCAATATGTATAAAATATGTATACATATATACCGCATACAACAAAAAATCAAACACAGGATACAGATACGAAAATCTATCCACCACAACATCCATCCCCTAGGGGAGAAATATTTTTCGCTCACCATTTGGGGTGTTACACACGTTTTGATTGCTCGCCTTCGGCGAGAAAGTGTTTTTTTTTGAAAGGGCTTCCGCCCTTTCTATACCCGTTCCAAAATGAAACCCGGATTTCAAATCGCGACGGGAGCATATTCCTAATATGTGACCATAGCGATTTGGAAAGTCCTCGGTCCCGGTTTCATTTTGGGATGGGTATATCCTGTTTTATAACAGGCACAACGTATCCCGTAGGGGCGAAAAAAAATTACCCACGTTTTGATGTCTCGCCTTCGGCGAGAAAGTATTTTTTTTGAAAGGGCTACCGCCCTTATCTATCCCCTTTCTATCAAAACTTGAAAGCATCGTTTTTTACCTATTTTTATGTTTAACTATTACCCCAAGCGGGAACAGTTTTGAGCTGTCCTCTACATAAAAATATCAGACACAAATATATCAAAAATCACTCACCACAACACCGTCTTCAACCACAAGGAGCCCCCATATGCAGCCCGTTTCACCAGGAAATCTATCATCTCCCAGCAATTTCACGAGCTACGCCAAAAGAGGCACACAACATCAGCCCCAACAAACACAAACCCGACTACCTGCGTTCACAGGAAAAAAACCCAACCAAGAGATACATGCCATCACAGCAGCCGCTATCCAGCAAATAAACACAACATCCAGACAGCCCGCAGCATTACCACAACTCCTCTCCGAATTACAAAACAGATTCGGTCCTGCCGAAAAATATTATTTAAGCATCACTACAGAGACAGAGAAGAGTGGTATGGCAGAATGCCTTCGCGAGACACACCATGCCCTTGTCAGAACTATTCTCAACATAGCGCAACAACAATCTGACACACAGCTATTCAATCAGCCGTTTTTCACACAAACCACAGTAGGGAAACTCGCTGTAGCCACTTATCTCCACGCTGACACAGCACACACGCTACCCAGCACACTCTACAGCCCAGACATCATGTCCGCACAAACCCCTATCGTAGTCGCATTGTACCCCACTGGTTTATTGCAAGCCGCAGATACCAATCTCAGAGATACCAGAACCCTGTCCATGACAGACAAGCTAACGCATCTGGCGCAATTCACCGATGTGCCAGGTACAACACATCCCTTAAGTAGCTATCAGACATACCCCGCCAAATGGGTGGACGAGCAAAAAGAATCTATCCTGACCAACAGCGCCGCCATACGATTTCAAGACTATCCCACATTGACCCAAGAACTCAAAAAAGGCCTTGCAGAGAAAATAGACGCAAAACTCGCCAGTGATTCCAACTGGATAACGTCACTAAACGGCCCCGTCACAGGTACGCAGGACAAGCAGTGGCAACACCAATTCGAAGGACTAGAAAATGAGCTCTTCGACGGGCTTTGCCTCTATTTGGACCGAGTACCGTCGGACAACAACCTCGAGATTACAGCCTTCGCGATGTCCGTTGCCGAAGTTTGCGATACCCCAAACACCTACAAGCGGGTCATCTCGAAGGGCATGGACAAAAAACTCGCTGCACTCATAGGCAATAATGCCCCAGCCGACATCAAAGCCATGATCCAAAAGAATCCCCAATGGCGGGCCGCCATCGGTGGACGGCTAGACAGCATACACGAAAAGGCAAAAAATGAGGCTTTCAAAACCGCCTTGGCCATGACACTCCCTTTACCCAAAGAAGCCAAAAACTGGGTCCCAAAAACTCAAAAAATGCACCTAGTAACGCCGAAAAACATGGTCGCCATGCTCAAAAAACACACAATCCCCGTCAATCATGCAAATACACCAGAAAGAGACTTCTGTACTGCCGTCGATACCTTTTGCGAAAATCCCCACGCACCAAAAGCCACGCCTCTCAATGCGCTCTACCATACAGCATGTCTGTTAGCAAAAAACCCTTCCGCACCACCCGAGCTAAGCGTACGTATAGCACTCATACAGAGCATTCAAGAAAACACCAATAAAACATTGGATAAAAATCTCAGTACCGCCGATCTGGGCAGTCAGAAATGGACAGAGAAAGCACCACTTCCCCCAGTGAGAAGCAACAAGTCTTCCTATAAAAAAGCATTATCAGATTTCAAAGCAGAGACCTCACAATCAAAACCCACCACGCTAAAAAGCTGGGTCCAACTTTTGGTCAAAGACGGAAACGCCAAAGTAGCCAAATACACAGCGCAACATTCCAAAGTGCCCGATGCGCACCGAGACATGCATGAAAAGTTGATCACAGATGCGACATCATTCACAAAAGCGATGACGACAATCATCACACAACTAGATAGAGAAAACATCACAGAAGCACGAGAGACACTCCAAGCATTCATAGCCACACATCAAGACGTCAAACCGACAGACGTATACACAAAAATCCAGGAAAAGGCACAAAAAAAACGACTCGAAGTTCTCGGAGAAATGGTCCAAACATGTGAAAAACTGGACCAAGGGATAGAGCACATGATTGCCGCCGATGTCGCCAGAAATGCCGTACCAAAAGAAAGCATATTCCATCGCCTCACGCATCGTGTGAAAGAAGTACCCCAAGCAGCCGTCGCGGCACCGACACTACTGACAACCCGTACACTGCAAACCTTAACGGATATGCCGACGGATCATACCCACACAGCACCCGTCCTCCGCGCCTATGATGCAGGTATGATGGCCACAACAGTAGCCGATATCGATACAAGCATCGACCAACTCATGCAAGCAGATAAGGACAGCACCGTACGAGATACAAGCGAAACGACGGCACAAGGGCGTCTTCAGGACCAATTAAACGCGTTACATGACAAAACAGATAGCCTACAGGAACTCCACACACTGGTCTTAGATATTCCCACAGCAAAAGCCGCCCATGATGCCGCCCAAAATGCACTCGGTACACCACCAGACGCGACAACTGGCACAGCTGGATCAGGACTGTACCTGGATCAAACAAAGGCAACAGATGCGGAAGGTGTAGCAAACTTGGCATTGTCCCATGCAAACACAGAAATCGCCCCACTGATCGCAAATCAAAGAAGGCTACAGACGGAGGTAGCTCGCCTCACTGGAGAAATAAACAGAAAAACGCTAGAGAAAGACGCTATCCCAGCACAAAAACAAGCACTCACTGACGAAGAAACAGCACTTCGCGATACAACGATCCCAGACTTAAATCGTCAAATCCAAGCAGAAACCCTTGATTTAGCGACGTTAGAGCGCCAGCCAGCCACAAGGCTACAAATCACTACCCTTGATGCACAGATAGCAACCTTAAACAGCGACCCAGCCGCGCTAAATAGTGAAGTCCCAGCACCGTCTATCGCAGAGGGTAAAATAATCCACTATTGGTTGGCAGGTCGCGCAAAGAGACTATAGATACGATATTGCCGCCAAAAGAGGCCAAATTCAAACTACCACAGATACCCGAAATGCACAGCCGACTATGACATAGTCAATGGACTCGACGCGGGCAACCTCAGAACCCAGAGATACAAAACGAGATACAACACTGCCAGGTTTAAACGCAGCCTCGAGACAGCGACCGCACGGCTAGCTACATCCGAAATCACTGCACACGACGACAGACTCCGCATCGTTTAGACGCAGAGATAGCCGCCGACACACAAGCACATACAAACGCACAAGAGCCACTCCGGCTACAACACAGAGGTCATGCACAGCACAGGTACTGACATACAAACACAGGTCCAAAATTCTGGCAAGAAACGTCACCCGCATACAAGATGATATCAGGACGCATCAGGCTACGATCACAAGATACACAGATCTGTAGCACGCAAAAACACACTCGCAGACAGCCCCCAAGTTGCAAACCTGATCCCACAGTAGACATGGTCAACGCTGCCCTCGCAAAACATAATAAGAGGTAGCGACACACCAGACAACATGTGATCAAAAACAGCACGGCACCACCATCACAAACGTGAAAGAATTCGAAAGCACATCGCCAATCGCGTCCAAAATCTCAAGAGAAAAAGAAAATCTCTTAGCAGCCCAAACCAACGCCCGGTACAAGGCTGGAAGAAAATACGCTCTGGGGCAACAAAACCCTGAGAACACCACGGACACATTGGGGGATGCCTAGCCACACTCATCACAAACGAAACTAGTACACCCACAAAAACTCTATACCGAGATACAACGTCACCTCCAGCATAACAGTGAATTCGGAGACGCCTTACCCAAAATCGGCGACAGAAGTGCACAAGAACGTGGTATTGGCGAACATTCGATCGGCCATCGAGCGTCAGCAGAAAACCCTTCGACGACACCCCCGTCAGCAAAAAAGAAATTTCTCAAAAAGGACATTTTCTCAAGTCCTCTTCGCAAGAAATAGCAGCAAAAAAAGTAGGCAAAAAAATCAAGACATTCGCCGGACATATCGCCTTTGCAGAGGCGCTGGCAACCGAACGAGATAAGAAGGCGTCAAAATCACAATCGAAGGATATCAAGGGGGTCGTTGCCTTATACAAAGGCGCTATTTTAGGAATCACCGGTAACACGCAATCTCTCAAAGCACTTTTGACGAATCGGACCCCAGATACCCTCAAAGAAGCAAAGACAAGACTCGATCAGTCTATTTTTGACATCAATGGACCACCGTTCAAAAATTCAGACAATCCGAAAGTAGCACGCATTGCACGCGAACTAACGGACGTGCTCACCGAACTCAAAGGGCATATCGACATGGCCTCCCGAAAAACGGAAGCCGGTCGCCGTGACACACTGGGACAAGTCCAACAACTCCGAGACGCACTCATACGTCTCAGCGATGCACCTGGCATGCTAGCCATCAAGGAAAGTACACTTACACAACAAGAAGGCATGACGGATATCATCATAAGAAATCCAACAACAGTATCCAGAAGCGCAAAAGTCATGGTCCCTGCAGCCAGAATAAAGCTCGAAAAAATGGGCCTGCGTTTCGATGCAACAGCCCCATGGTCACCGGACACGCTATCCAACGAACGCTGCCTCATCGTGATGGCACAGCTCGTCACGGATGATGACCCACAGCCCAACATCATTAAAGCTATCGCAAAAAAAGGGGTCAATGACTACAACACATTCAGAGACGCGCTGGCAAGCGACAACAGTCATGTCGGCACAAGTCCACTGGGAGATATGGCCCGACAAGCAAAAAGAGACAAGACTCAGGGAGAAGCATTATACAAAACCTTCTTACAATTCAAAACAGCCTACGACACACTCACAAACAGCGAAGAATTTGGCCAACTCCGAAATCTCAAAAGTCACAGCCAGCAACTAGCGGCTTATCTCACTGCTGTGGAAAACAACACGCCTCTGCTGCCGAGTCTAGACAAAATAGAACAAAAAATTCTCCGTAAACTCGGTATCCTAGAAATGACATACAACATCACAGAGGACGCCGAGGCCGGCGCCGCCCGTCTCTACGAAAACAGACCCCTCACAGAAGCCTTGTTGATCGATATGAGCATCGCCGCTCATGCTGCGGCAACACCCAACGTCATCGGCTGCATGCGCAGTGCATTTGCCTCCAAGGCGTGGATTTATCCCCCACGAAAGATGCCAAACAGATTACAGGCGCTCTGCGAAGAAAGTGAGCAATGGAGTCCCGCCTCTGGCAACAGCCGGCAAGACGCTGAACAAAAACAAACGATATCCGTCTCAAAAACCATCGAAGCCTATCCAAGCCCACGAGTTTCACAAGTATCTCACCTTCTCGACACCAGAAGCTGCGCAACAGACACAACACGAGGCCAATATCCACGCCATGGACAAGACCTCGATCACCTTTTTTGGATATCCAAAGAGGGCTTCAGGATTCCAATACGTTGAAACCGTTATCAATACGCCTGATAATCTCCCAAAAATGCCCCTAGAGATAGGCAGCTGTAGTGACTGCGACCAAAATTCCACCCATAACTGTCAGTTCAGTATCGGCAAAGACCGCCAAAACCGTACAAAAAGTGATGCCCAGTACTACCGCAGCCATCACAGTGCCGAGAGAACCCATGCAATGGGCCACCGGACAGCTTCCCTGCTGAATTCACACTAGCAATCGATCATGTGCCGCAACATGTGACACGCTTTTACCCAGATGGTGCGGCAAATAGCAAGCAAGCCGCCCTATCCACACTTTTTGGCATGGCCAAAGCGATACCCAATGGCGACACCACGCTACGGTCTGTCTTCGATGCGCCCAACGCAGACTATCTGTCACCTGTCACCGTCTTGCCGCCAAACATGGACAGACAACGCTTCCGTGATTGTCTCGATCAAGCTCACAAAACAGATGCAGAAATCTCTCAGATATTGGGAGCGACACACGCAGTATACGACGATACACATATCAATCTAGCTAGCATCAATCGGTACATCGATCATCTCAAAACAAAAACCCTGCAGATCACGAGCACTGAACTGATGTTCCTCTCCGAAGTCTATGACAGACCGATCTGTCTCTTCACCCACCACAGTCTCGGTGAAACCAAATTCACAGCAGAACGGACATGTATCCAATCCAGAAAACAGCCCATTTATGTGGCTGTTTCTGAAGGAAAGTATGAAAGATGGCAGCTCAGTGATCCCTATATCCGGCCATCAGCTACCCGTTACAGTCCGGCACATGCCAACCCTATAGCCACAACACGAAAAACAGCATCCGTCTTGGCAGAAGGCACGGCACCGACAAGAACCCCAGGGACGCACTTCGGCACCGCATTCACAGGCAATACCGCCATCACATGTTGGCTAGAAGCCTATCTCTACGCCACGGCGTATGGACCAGACTCACCCTTGCAGACCTTGACGACTATCTCTCAGGTACTCCTTGACCCATCACAAATACCCCCAACAGTCAGAGACGCCCTCACACAGTGGAAAACCGCCAATCCAGAACGGGCTAACGCGCTCATCATGCTGAGCCAGTTCCTACAAACCATGACAAGAAATCCCAATGGCACGCTAGACATCACGACACTGGACCAAACCTTGCAACGGGCCTTTTTCAAAGAAGACTGGCGACAACAGGATGCGACAGAGTTTCAGGCCATGGTCATGGGGACTATTGCGGAAATCATCAAAGCGACCCACGGTGAAGAGCCTATCCGTCCATCATTTATGATGAACCGTCAATCACGCACAGTCGGCAGACAGGCTAGGTCACTTCCGACCGCAGAAATGCAGTTCATGGGCCATGAAAGTCTGGAATTTCGCATCAACCTTCACCATGAAACAAGAGCGTTAGCAGGCACAGCACTGTCCACGTATCTCATCGCACAAGATGCCGCCACAACTGTAAAGGAATTTAAGCTCCCAGGTGGCAACAAAGTCACTATCACAAAAGGACAAAGAGAATTCGAAGGTACGCCACCGCAAACTTGTCAACTCCAGATGATGAGTGCGAAAAACAATTACAGCTTCCAAGCTCCCGCTGCGCATACCGCGGCACCCGATGACGCAGATACGGACGCCCCGTCTATCACCATTCCTGTTCAGCATTTCGGATTCGCGACACAATCAGGAATCATTCATGCAAAATATCTCATCGAACAAATCATCGTCCGATCCGGTAGCGGCGCTGATGCAGGACATTACACCTGTTATTTCAAACAAGGTGATGGGGTGGTATCTCAAGACAAGCAACGGCAACCCTGCCACAAAGTAGCCGGCGGATTTCCTGTCATACATGCAGACTTGGTATCTGGCGGCAAAACCTATACCTATTATGGAAAACTAGAAGGCAGAAGCGCCACCATAGAGGACCTCTTTTTCCGGAAGAATTTGCACAAAATGTTGCAGAAGAGTTTCCAGAAGAGTTTGTACAAACTTTTACACAAGAGTCTGCACAGTCAGGACCCAGGGCCAGAGCCTCCCCTGTCGGACCGGGAGGCTCTTCACCAGTAGCACTAGGCCGCTACCACACTCGGATAGTGGCACCCCCTTGTTTATCAAGGTGAATCAGACGAAGAAGATGTATCATTTGAGGCACCTCGCGGCATAGGACACCCTCCCATAAGCTTTAGCCCTGCAAGACCACCAGCACCTGCCACAGAATCTGGACATATTCGGCGACCACACTTCGGATTATTTTACGGATATAAGCCACCTTGTTGATGGAGAAAAATCAGACGAAGAAGATAACGGGCTTAATCTATTTGAGAGGCTAGTGCCAGACCTCATAACCGAACAATACTCTATTCGGCTGGTTTATGCCCGATTAGGTGGCCATTCTGCGAGTGGGAGTAGGCACGCATCTGACCTGAAACGCAGGGCAATCTCCGTTGACCGACATGACCTTCTCCCCGCCAGCCCCGCCCAGAAGCAATAAACGCCTAGTTTCCTCTGTAAATGCACCAGAGCCACCACGCTATGATTCTGGTGAGGACATAACCCAGTTTAATTCCACTTTTGGAGTCTGAGGGCTAGGACTGCAGCAGCAGCCCTCAGGAAATTCATTGCTCCCTCGGGAGTAACCGCTTCCTAGAGGGAGGGGGATCGAACCCTTCGAGAAACCTCAGGGACCACCCTTCGAGAAACCTCAGGGACCACCCCTTCGAGAAACCCCAGGACCAGCGACAGCCCTTTCAAAACTCTTCCAGCCTCGCCGGAGGCGAGCAGGCGGTGTTTCTTTTTCGGGGACGGCCCCCAAGCCCCCCTGCCTAGGAAATGATTACCCCCGGGAGGGGTCAGGGGGTGGAATTTCAAACTATAGCTATTATCACCAAAACGAAAAAAGGAGCCACTACTACTATGAACATCGAAACAACCGTTTTCACCGCTATCCCGGTGCCATCGTGGGGAGTTTCAATATGGTCATCCACAGACTCCCACTTCGCCTCGTCGGACCGGCCGATCTCGCTGTCCCTAATGCAAACACACCCTGACATGGCCGTCGCTGATCCCCGTACTCAGCCATGTCTTTCTCCTATGGAAATGCCGTTTTTGTCGCGTCAGAATTCCCCTTCGCTACCTCTTGGTCGAGGTCGCCATGTCCGCATTGTTTGTCATGTTTTGGTATCAATTTGGGCCCAGCATGGCCTTTGTTCAGGCCAGTATCTTTGCCAGCGTACTCATGGCCCTCTTCTGCATCGATTTTGACCATTATATTTTGCCGGACAAGCTCACCCTCCCCCTGATTTTGACAGGCCCCCTTTGGCATCTCTTTGATGGCTACTTTTTGCGTAGCTTTCTGGCTGCACATCGTTGGTTTCATGCTGCTGTGGACCATGAATCTCATTGGCAAAAAAGTCTACAAACGCGATACCTTTGGGTGTGGCGACATGATGTTGGCCGCCGGTATCGGCACCTGGTGGGGACTGTCTCTCTTGGTGTGTCGCTCTATATGAGTTTCTCGTGGGCGGTATTGCCAAGGCTACTGACTGAGGCGCCCGCAAAGGACGTCGTGACGAGATGCCATTTGGCCCCTCTATGATCATCGGATGGTTGATTGCATTTGTGTTTCACGCCCCTATTCTCGTACCTTTGTTTGGAAAATAAGATCCCAAAAGATAAGGACCCACATCTTTCTGTATAGGAATACCATAACTACATCCTGAGGAACGGATCTCCTCATCGGGGATTGTATTTTGGGATGGGTATATGTCGAAGACGCAGAGACGCGATATGTTAGAGACGCACGGCCGTGCGTCTCTACGAAAACCAAGACGATGAAAAACAGGGTGACGCGTGATTTTGGTTGAGAACCGGGCGCGATGAATCACGCCCCTACAGTGTTCGGTGCGGAGATTGGAAAAGAGAGGCATGACACGGGGGAACTACAGGTGCTTGACCTCGGGCTCTTGTATAAAAGCCTCCCTAACCAAGGGAGGTGGCCGACGATGGCTCTGCACGGCGGACGGAGGGTTGATTTCGAATGGGACTATCCTCGTTTTAAATAACTGGGGTTTATTATGATGTTTCACCATGACACAACCAGGGAATGAACGAATCCACGAACCTAAACAAAAAGTTGCATCCCCACATCGTGTCACAAGGAGTTCCCCCATTATGAATTCATTTTCAGCCACAGCATCAAGCAGCAGCGCAACACGAAAAGGTGGTGCCGCATCTCCGACATCCGTAGCCCATGGTCCCGGAACAGAAGAAACGCCGCCCAACTCTTTACCCAAATTCACAGGGAACAGCGCCGATATAGGCCTTATTACCGATGACGCCAAGACGAAGCTACTACAACCAGCTACATCTGGTTCCACGACTATTCCCCAAACACTCCTTCATGATTTAAAAGAACGATTCACGGAAATCGAAAACAAGTATGCCCAGCTCCCTAATGGGCTAGCCAAAGACACAATGAAAACCGAGATTCAGACGGCACTCAAAACTCTCAGCACTGAGCTAGCAAACAGTTCGTTTTTACAAAGTCCACAAACAGACGCTCAAGACACACAACGGTTTCTCACCCAAACCACGTTGGGAAAACTCACGGTAGCCACCTATCTCCACGCTGACACAGCACACACGCTACCCAGCACATGCTACAGCGATGACCTCATGTCCGCGACAACACCGATCATCAAAGACCTCTACCCCGACGGTTTATGCCAAGCACTAGAGACCTCTACAACACTATCTACGACAGACAAGTTAGAGAAATTAAAGCAATTCGAGGCACCACAAGGCAACCAACACCCCTTAGACAAACCAGAAACCTATGCACCTTTCGTGGAAGAACAGCGAAGCGCGCTCCTCGCAAACCAAGCAACCGTTTCTTTTCAAGACTATCCCGTACTCGCCACCACGGTCAAAAATGGCCTATCCCAGAGCATCAGCGCCAAACTCACAAATAACAGTACATGGGCCACTGAGCTACAGCGCACAGTGAGAGGAAGCCACGACAAACAATGGCAAACCCAATTCCAAGGATTCGAAAAAGATCTCCTCGACGGCCTTTGCGCCCATTTGGACAAGAAGCCTAAGGAAAACACTCCCGATATGTTGGCCTTCAGCATGTCCGTCGCCGACGCCTGCAATGACCCCGCCGCCTATGGCAAAGTCATCGCCAGAACAACCGACGACCAACTCTGTGCGCTCGTCGGACGTACCGACGTCAAAGAGATGATCCGAAAGACCCCCCAATGGGGCACCGCTATCGGCGCACGATTGGAGAGTATGGACCAAGCCGCACACACACAAACCCTACAAACAGCCATGACAATGGACATCACAGTCCCCAAAACCGCCAACAAATTGTGGGTCTCAGCGTTGAATGCAAGACGCTCAGATTTTCTCACCACCGCTTTCAAAACATCCACAGAAAGCCTACTGTCTGCGCTCAAAGACCACCCCATTGCGGTCAATCATTCAGATAGACCCGAATATGACTTCTGCACAGCCGTCGATAGATTCTGCGACAAACCAACGCCAGCAGCGCTCACAGAACTCTATTCCACGGCGACTACACTGAAAAACACCTTCGACAAAACAAGCGACAAGCCACTGGCACTCACCATCCGTATCGCCCTCATCGAGGGTATTCACAACAACCTCAAAGCAACAGTCGCAAGCAATCTGAGCACGGCCGATCTTGGCGTCCGCAAATGGACCTTCACCCCACCAATGACCGTGAATAGCAATCCAAAATCGTCGTATGCCATAGCATTGAAAGCCTTCACAGCCGACACAGACAAAGCAAAACCCACCACATTGCAAGACCATGTCAAACTTTTGGCCCACGACGGACAGGCCAAAGCAGATAAATATGACGCCCAGAGTCAGGCGATGCCCAACGGTTATTCGTCTATACATACCGCTATGAGCCAGGATGCAACAGCCTTCCAAAAGGCCATGGAGAAGATCAGCACGCAGCTAGATCAGCAAGACATCACAGCCGTACGACAAACAATACAAAGTACACGCTTGGAACTCATGAAAACGAATCAAACTTTCAAAGACACCGTTTTCTACACCAAAACAGAGGACGCAGCACAGATCAAACGACTCGCCGTCCTCAAAGAAATGATCCAAACATGTACCCGTCTGGACAAAGGGATCAGCACGATGATCGCCGCCGACGCCGCACTGGATGCCCCACCAGCAGAAACAGTTCTCAGCAAGTTGCCCAGCCTAATGGGAATGATGGGCACAAAGGCCGCAAAAAATGAGATGAAAGATCTCCAGAAAGAGATAGACGCAACCCGGCAATTGACAAATACAAATCTTCCCCAAGAGATAGACTCTTACAAGCATGACAAATCAACTACTGAAGCGGAAATAGACCAGTTAAAGACGAATATTCAAGAACTAGAAACGCAGATATCGAGAGCAACGAAGCAACTAAAACTTCAAACACAAATAGACAAACTCAGGCTCACATTAGAACCACTACAAGATGCTCAGACAGTTGGACAGAAAATCAACCACGCAATTGATCTGGAGGTTACCGCTTTCGTCAGAGAAAAAAGTGCCCCGCTAATTGCGAGTGCAAAGAAAAATAGAGAACTCTCGCCATTTCAGTTACCTCATAAAATAAGTGCTATTCCGGCAGAAGTTGAATTGGATCACGCAGATACAATCACTCAGCTACGTAGAGCCCTCACTGATAAAATATCACAGGAAACAAAGTCAGCTATAGATGCCCTAAACGGAAAAATTGACGCACTAGAAACCAAAAAACAAGCGTTAAAGCCTCAGCCTAACTCTGATCAACAAACACAACAAACTTCCCAAACCCCCATCGATGAACTCAAACTTACACTGCAAGAAAAAAACGATACCCTAAAGAGCACGAAGCAGAGTTTAGTCAAGACAAAAATATTAGCTGAACTCGAGTCAAAGAAAACGGCACTAGACACGGATATCAAAACTGCGGATGAAGCGTATCAGGCACAACAGCAAAAGCATGCTAACATTAGAAAGCTCACCCGCTCACTCGACACTATAAATAAAATCATAGATCTCGCATTAAAAGTACCTACCGAAGATCTCACCAAAGACAAGATCCAGGCAGCTATAGACACCAATGCAACTCAGATGAGCGATACAGAGACCAAACGCCTAGATCAAACAACACGCACAGCTGATATCACAGCACAAGAAACAGAATTCCAAAGCCACCTCAAGCCGCGCCTAGATAACCTCATCACCAAACAAAACAATATCCGGTACAGACTGGAAGCCGGTACATTTTTGGGGTACCCCGACAGCAATAACAGGTCAAACGCTGGGGATCAATTGCCGGAATCTGATCAGAAATGAGATTTACGCCGTAGAAACACAAGGCACTCACCGATATCCAACGGATCTTCCCTATAAAATTTCTGAGGTTAAATAGCCACAAGAAAACTTTTTCTGTGACTAGGCGTAAAGCTGAGGTTGTGGGATTTTGAGATTGAGGGCGGAAAGATGGTGGCGCAGACAGGGGTTGGGGTTTGGATTTTAACGGGAGGGAGGTTGGTCTTTGGACTGACAGCTGAATGGTTTGGAGCTGGGAGACATAACCTCAAGCATCAGTTGCGGTGAGCTGAAGTGGCTTGATCGATTCCAAAAGGATTGGGCAATCATATAGGCCAACATCGTCACTAAGACATGGCCCCGTGTCTGGATTCTTTTCTGACGTAGACGGGTCGGATTTCTAACATGCCCGTTTTGATCGTTCGGAATGCAGACTCTACCGCGAGGTCTTTGTAGCGTGCGTACCGCTTCTTTGGTCAACGTGTCTTTGGAAACATTCGTCTTGAGCGCATAAACACCCATCGTGTTGCGCCACCTCGTCTTGTTTTTGGGCGTCAATTTCTAGTGTAATAATACGATTTGTCAGGGCTAATCTGGAGCAAACGAGTGGAGATGAAAACGTCGCAGTTGTTTGATAACCTTCTCTTTATGAAGATCCGCGTTCGCTCTAGGATGCGTCTCCAAATAGGTATTGGCTTTGCCTATCGCCTCCCTGCATCACGGCTATCCTAGACTGCCGTGAATGCTGATTTCTGTCGCGCGTATCGGGTTTTTGCGCAAAATGTAGCGTACGCCATTGTCCTCAATCTCAACCAATTCATTTTTCAAACAAAGACAATTGCACAACACCTCGTGCTATCAATGTCTTGATCTGCGCATTTGTAATCGATGTGATGTAATGGGTGTTCTCCAGGTTAGCTTGGATCTGTGTGCGCTTGATCATGCCTTTTATCTCCCACCGTCCACAAGTTCGGTCACCCTTAAATCGTTTGGCCATTTTTTCTAACTTGCTCTATCACCGTCGTGCTATCAGATCGATTCCTCAAATACCTCTATCGATACAGGCACTCTCGTTGGTCGGTCAACAACTGAGACAATTGTTACCCTCTTTCCGTCCCGGTTATAGCCATATTTCGCAAGTTCATTATCGACCTCCAGATAACTGATGTGATGTCACACAAAAACAAGGCTGGTTTTTTTGTCAGAATCTGCGTATCGTTTCTGAATAATTTGGCCTCAATCTTTGCTTGGTTTTTGCTTAGCCAATCCAGCGTGCTATAAGCAGGTCATCTCTGAAAATGGGGCACATCCAAACACGCCTCCACCTCATTCATCTTTGCCATTCGCGCTTGAGCCGCGATCCTTGGGGTGAGCAATCGACCCGCGATTGCTTATGGCCAAGCGCGCTTCTTCGTCGTTCCAGGGCCTCTGTAATGCCCAGCTTCTTGGCCAAATGGCCACAACCAACACGCCGCCAATCCCCTTCTCTGTCGTTGCGGTCACCTCATCGAGCGTCCCAATTCCCTTTTTCCTTCAAGGCAATTTCCAGCGCAGCCACTTGTTCGTTGACCATTGGCTCAAATTTAAAATCGTCCTATGTCTCGGCTTCCATTGATCCGTACGCTTTTTACCAGCAGTACAGACTGGTACTGTTTGCTGCCCACCGTCTTTTTTGTTCGGGTAATATACATCGTCGCTACATTTTATATGAAAAAAATGAAAAACTCAATACATTATCAATAATCATATTTTACATATTCGTAGCTACAAATGTCGGCTCTTTTAGCCTCGATTTGTGCTTGGGGTTTTTCGGAAGATCCGATCCAAACCGCACTCCGAAACAATGCATTGGGGACTGCACAAGGTCTCCTGAATCAGCAAACAAACCCAAAGCTTGAGTCAATCAAAACAGCCGTTACGGCGCAGCTACAAGACATCGGCAACACCACCGTCGGCGACAAAACAGTCTCTCACAAAGGCTATTTCAAAACCTCTTCCCAACAAGAGGCCGCACAAGACGCAAACAAGACGCACCAGACAAACAAAGTAGACGGCACAGTAGATGGCAAAACCAACACCCTCGCCTACCACCTTGAGTTTGCTGAATCGCTTGCACAAACCAGAAGATCTAGAGCCTCGTCTGCGTCGGTAGATATACAAGGTGTTGTTCAGATTTACGAGGAAGCTATCTTAGGAAAAGCTGGTGACCCACTATCGCTAAAAAAACTCTTGCACAACAAAACACCTGGCAACATCGAAGCCGCGCAAGCACGCATCGATCAAGCTATTTATGATCTCGATGGACCAAACGTCAACAAAGAAGATAAAAAAGTAGCACGCATTGTACAAGAGCTGACCCAGGAACTCAGGGATCTCAAAGAGGGGATCTCAATCGCATCCCGGAAAATAGAACCCAGTCGCCGTGACAAACTGGGACAAGTCGAACTACTCCGCAACGCACTCAGCAACATCAGCGATACACGGGTTCAGGGAGCCACCCCCATACAGCCACCACTCACACAAACAAACGCCATGGAAAAGGAAATTTTTGTAGCTAATGGGACACCCGTGATATCGCAAGATGCAACTCAATTGATCCCCGCAGCACGGGCGAAATTAGACCAAATGGGACTGCTATTCGATAAAAATGCGCCTGTGTCCTCAGAAACGATGACCCCAGAACGCTGTCTCATGTTTATGGCACAGCACGTCGCGACAGATAAAAACCCTCAACCAGCCGTCCTAACAGCTATCACAACGACTGGCATCAACGACTATCAGACCTTTAGGGATGCACTGGCAACAGAGACCAGCCCGTTCGGAGAGATGGCCGAAGCAGCAAAAACAGACACAAAACAGGAAAACGAGCTATACAAAATATTCCAACAGCTCCAAATGGCCTACAAGAAACTGGGCACTGGACAAGAAAGTCAAAAACTCCAAAAACTCCAAAATCACAGCCAAACTATAGCCACCTATCTCGATGCCGTGGAAAACAACAAACCACGGCCAACTCTAGACCATATCGAAATGGCGATACTCCAAAATGTCGGCATCCTAGCGACAGACACGCCCATCACCGAGGCGGCCACCGCCAGCGTATCCCGTATCTACGAACACAGACCACTCACAACGGATCTCATCGCGGATATCGGGTTGGCCCGTCATGCATCTGCCAACACCGAGATCATCGGCGCTATGGGCAGTGCCTTCGGCCAAGCCATCTCCCAGTCCAACACACTCAATACTGACAACATCA